>JBBDRM010000136.1:0-18632 GCA_040905475.1 Actinomycetota bacterium | reverse complement strand
CCCCCCCCCCTCCCCGGTTTTTCACCGGCCTGTAGGTGTCCGCTCCGGCTGCTATCGTCCCCCTTCGAAAGGGGGCGGCTCGAACGAGCAGAACGGAGCGGCCGGATCCCACAGCCTCCCCGCGGGCCACGCGGCTCGCCTTTCAGCGTTTCGCCGGCGTCCACGCCGCCTCGAGCGCCGGAGACGTCCTCCTCGCTATCGCACTGTCGGGCACGCTCTTCTTCTCGGTGTCTGCCGGTCAGGCGCGCTCGAAGGTCGCGCTCTACCTGCTCATCACGATGGCGCCCTTCTCCGTCTTGGCGCCCCTGGTTGGGCCGTTCATCGATCGCCGCCGCGGCGGCCGCCGCCTCACGGTCCTCGCGTCCTGCGCGGGCCGCGCAGTGATCTGCCTGCTCCTGGCTCCCCACGTCGACTCCCTCGCGATCTATCCGGCCGCGTTCATCATGCTCGTGCTCTCCAAGGCGTACGGCATCGCACGCAGCGCGCTGGTTCCGTCACTCGCCGCCGGACAGGGTTCGCTCGTTGCCGTCAACGCCCGCGTCGCCAAGATCGCCGTCCTCGCCGGCGCGGTCGCCGCTCTCCCCGGCGTGCTCCTGCTTCGGATCTTCGACGCCGGCGCCGTCATGCAGTTCGCCGCGCTCGTCTTCGCCGCGGGCGCGCTCCTCTCGCTCGCGCTGCCGAAGCCGGAAGGAGGGGCCGCCGAGGACGAGGCCGCCGACGCCGCCTTCACCTCTGAGCCGATCCGCCGCGCTGCGATCGCGCAGGCTGCGAGCCGCGGCCTCCTCGGCTTCCTCCTTTTCCTGCTCGCGTTCGCGCTCAAGCGCCAAGGGGTCAACTCCGCAGGGTTCGGATTCGTGCTCGGATGCGCCGGGATCGGCAGCTTCGTCGGAGCCGTCGTCGTGCCGCGCATGCGCCGTGGCGGGACCGAGGAGTGGGTGATCGCAACCGGGCTCATGCTCGGCTGCGGCGCGTCGCTCATCGCGCAATCCTCCTTCGGGCTCGATCTCGCGGCGGTGCTCGCCGGGGCGGTCGGCGTCGTGTCGAGCGCGACCCGTCTCGGTTTCGAGGCGCTCGTCCAACGGGAGGCACCCGAAGCGGTCCGGGGACGAGCCTTCGCCCGCTTCGAGACCCTCTTCCAGCTCGTGTGGGTCGTCGGGGCGGCGCTGCCGACGGTCGCGCCCATCGGTATCCGCGGCGGCCTGATCTCGGCCAGCGTCCTCTACGGCCTCACGGCGCTGTGGTTCCTGGTGGCGCTCGGCCGCGAAGGAAGGGCCCGACTCGGGTAACCTTTCCGTTCCGAACCAAAACCGAAAACGAGGTGACATCGTGGCGAAGACGATCTGGAAGGGCGCGATCTCCTTCGGACTCGTGACGATCCCCATCCGCATGTACACGGCGACCGAGGAGAAGAGCTTCAAATTCAATCAGCTCCACGAAAAAGACGGCGGGCGGATCAAGTACAAGCGGGCCTGCTCGGTGTGCGGCGAGGAGGTCACCTGGGACGAGATCACCAAAGGGTTCGAGTACGAGAAGGACCACTACGTCGTCCTGAGCGAGGATGAGATCGCGCGCGGCGTCCAATCCACGCGCACGATCGACATCTTGAAGTTCGTACCCGCCGATGAGATCGACGCGATCTACTGGAAGAACCCCTACTACCTGGTCCCCGAGCAGACCGGCGCGAAGGCGTACGCGCTGCTGCGAAAGGCGCTCGGCGACGAGGGCTACGTCGCGATCGCGAAGGTCGCGTTCCGGGACAAGGAGCATCTCGCGACGCTTCGTCTGCGCGACGACGTGTTCGTCCTCGAGACGATGTATTGGCCGGACGAGATCCGCGCCGCCGAATTCGAGGAGGTCCAGATCGACGACGAGGTGCGTCCCCAAGAGCTGAAGATGGCGCGCTCGCTGATCGAGAACATGACGGACCACTTCGACCCCGACGAGTTCCACGACGATTACCGCGAGAAGCTCGAGGAGCTCGTCCAGGCGAAGATCGACGGCAAAGAGATCGCCGTCGTGGAGGAGGCCGGCACGGCGACCGTCGTCGACCTCATGGAGGCCCTCAAGGCTTCGGTCGAGCAGAGCGCCGGCAAGCCCGAGAAGGCGCCGAAGAAGAAGGCCGCCCCCAAGGCCGGCGCCGCCAAGAAGAAGAAGGCCGCCACCGGATAACTTCCTCCCGGAGGTGTCAGACGTGTCTGACATGTCAGACGCCGGCCGGCGCTTGCTAGCCTGCCGGCGTCGAACCGGAGGGAACCTATGAATCTCGCCTCGCTCACCGACTACAACCTCGAGACCTACGGCGAGTACGAGGCGACGGTCTACGACGGCCGCGCCTACACCAACCGTGAGCTGTTCGAAGCGGGGCGGCGCCTGTCGAACGCGCTGACGGGCTTGGGCGTGAAGCCCGGCGAGCGCGTGGCGGTGATGCTGCCCAACTGTCCCGAGGTGGGCATCAGCTACGGCGGCATCCTGCGGCTCGGCGGGGTCGTCGTTCCCGTTCTCTTCCTGCTCGCGACCGAGGAGCTGCAGCACATCCTCGCCGACTCCGAGGCGCAGGCGATCATCACGAGCCCCGAGTTCGTTTCCAAGGGGCTCGAGGCCGCGAACGCCTGCGACCCCGCGCCGCGCGTGATCGTCACCGGCGGCGCCGCTGAGGACGCTCTGTCGTTCGACGAACTGCTCGCCGGCGCGTCGTCCGACGCGCCGCTCGTCGAGCGTGAGCCGTCCGATGCAGCGCTGTTCATGTACACCTCGGGCACCACCGGCCGGCCGAAAGGCGTGGTGCTGACCCACGGCAACATGCTTCACCAGGCCGAGGCCGTCCACGAGATCTCCGAGCTCGATCGGACCGCGATGGCGCTCGCGGTGATGCCGCTTGCACACGCGGGCGGCTTGGTCGGCTGGGTCACGGGGACCAAGAACGGCGCCCGGAGCGTTCTGATGCGTTGGTTCGACCCCGAAGCGTTCTGCCGCAACGTGCAGGAGTACGGCGTCGTCGTGACCACGTTGGTCCCGACGATGGCGGCGCTCCTGCTGAACCACCCGGCGATCGAGGACTACGACCTTTCCACGCTCGAGCAGGTCGCTTTCGGTGCGTCGCCGGCGCCCCTCGAGCTGATCCGCGCCTTCGAACACAAGACGGGGGCCAAGGTCCGCATGGTGTACGGCTTGACCGAGGCCGCGCCGATCGTGACCGCCGACCGCATCTCATCCGAGCGCAGGGAGGGCTCGTGCGGCTTCGCGATCCCCGGCGTCGAGGTCACGATCATGGATCCCGACGACAAAGAGCTACCCGCCGGTGAGCTGGGCGAGATCTGCGTGCGCGGACCGAACGTGATGGCGGGGTATCACAACCTCCCCGAGGAGACCGCGCGCACCATTCGGGACGGCTGGCTCCATACCGGCGACATCGGCCGCCTCGACGAAGACGGGTACCTGTTCATCGTCGATCGCGTGAAAGACCTCATCATCCGCGGCGGGCTGAACGTCTACCCGCACGACGTCGAGGAGGTCCTCATGCAGCATCCCGGCGTCGCCGAGGCCGCCGTCGTTGGGATCCCCGATCCGACCTACGGCGAGGAGGTCGAGGCGTTCGTGGTTCGCCGCATCGGCACCGACGCTTCTGAGGACGAGGTGCTCGCTTACTGCCGCGAGCACCTCGCCAAGTTCAAGACGCCCAGGCGCCTCACGTTCCTCCCTGACCTCCCCAAGAATCAGGTGGGCAAGGTGCTCAAGCGGGTTCTCCGGGAGCAGGCGGTGGCGCGCTCGTAGCCTCGGGGCGCTCGAGCATATCCCGGAGTCTCTGCGCCCATCCGACGCCCCGTCCGCCGTCGCCGTCTTCGTGCTTGAGGTAGCAGTAGACGTCGGTTCCATCCTCGAGCGCGGCGCCGATGTCCTTGGCCCACCGGGCGAGCGACTCGTCGTCGTAGCCGGACTTGCGGAGCCGGACGTACACGAATCCCTCAGTGGTGCGCTCGAACGGGGCGTCGTGATCGTCCGTGTCGGCGACGCACCAGGCTGCTCCCCGCTCGGCGAGCGCCTCCTTGACCGCGTCTGCGCGCCACGACGCATGTCGGAAATCGAACGCGAACCGGCGTTCCGGCGGCAAGAGTGAGAGGAACTTGCGCAACATCTCCACGTCGGCCTTGAGCCGGGACTGGAGCAGGACCGGCCCGAAGCGCGCATCGAGCGGCTCGATGGTCTTGAGGAAGTGCTCCAGCGGTCCCGCGTCGCCCGGCCTCAACCGCCACCCGTCGGTGATGCGTCGGTGGCCCTTCAGCGCGAAGGCGAAGTCCTCCGGTGTGTCGGCAGCCCATCTCGCGAGCATCTTCTCCGACGCATCGCGCCGGTAGGTGTAGTTGATCTCGACGCTCGGGAAACGCGACGCGTAGTAGCGGAGCATCCCGTCGCCCTTGGTGCCGGCGGGGTAGAACGTGCCCTTCCATTCTGGGTACGCGAACCCGCTCGTCCCAAGCCACAGGCGCCCCGGCATGAGCGGCAGTCTAGCCTCGCCGTGGCGACCGTAGACTGGCGGGATGCCGCGACCGATCGTCGGCGTTACCGGCGGCGAGCTCACCGCCGAGCGTCAGCAGAAGCAACAGCCGCTCCGCGCTGCCTTGCACGCGGCCGGGAGCGTTCCCATCCTCTTGCGCCCCGACGAAGGCGCTTCAGCGTTAACGCGGGTGCACGGCTTGGTGCTTCCCGGAGGCGGGGACATCGACCCGCGACGCTACGGCGACGACCCTCGCGCCGAGCTCCGCGATCCCGATCCCGAGCGTGAGGGGTTCGAGATCGAGATCGCGCGCGAAGCGGTCGCGACCGGCGTGCCCGTGCTGGGGATCTGCCTCGGTCTGCAGGTGTTGGTCGTGGCGCTCGGCGGGGGGTTGCATCAGCACGTCCCCGATCTGGCTCGCGCGCTTCCACACGAGGGCGACGGCGTCACGCACGACGTCCGTCTCGAGCCGGCCAGTCGGCTCGCCCGTATGATCGGCGCCGCATCGCTGACGACCAACTCCAGCCACCATCAGGCTCCGTCGGATCTTCCGGCCCTCCTCGAGCCCGTCGGCAAGACCGCCGATGGCGTGATCGAGGCGGTCGAGGGTCCCGGATTCACCGTCGGGGTCGGCTGGCATCCCGAGACGACGAACGACGAGTCCGGCCGTCGCCTCCTCGCCGCCTTCGTGGCAGCCGCCAACGACCGTTCCGTCTCCCATCCCATCCGGCCATGAGAAATGGTCTTCGCGGGCTATACCGGCCGGCGGTGGGGCGACGAGACAATGGTTGCGAGGAAGCCCGACGTTGGGAATCCTCCGAGGTCCGGACTCCGCTTCTGATGGCGGAAGCGGCGTCCGTATCTCATTCTTCCTGCGGGTGATGCGCCGGACCAGGGGCGCGGGGATGGACCAAATCGAAGAGGCCGGAGATCCGGCCTCTTCGATTTCAGAGAGTTAGTCGATCAAGCAACCGGCTTGACGTTCGTGGCCTGTGGGCCTTTCTTGCCCTCGCTGATCTCGAACTCGACCTGCTGGCCCTCAGCGAGCGAGCGGAAGCCATCACCCGAGATGCCGGTGAAGTGGACGAAGACGTCGTCCCCACCTTCCCGAGAGATAAAGCCGAAGCCCTTCTCGTCGCTGAACCACTTGACGGTCCCGCGCAAACTGTTTCCCTCCTTCGAATGGCCGCGCGAAGCGGTCGTCGTACCTTGGGTCCGGCCTAACAAGCGAAACGGCCGCGGGAAGTCCCGCGGCCTGACGTTTGCGCAGAACCGTGACCCCTAACGAGCGGCATGATACCAAAACAATTCCAGGGTGGCGACCCTCGGACGAGAGGTTTGTGCGCGGGAGTTAACGGGCGAGCCGTTCGATCCCGGACTGCGTGAACGGGAACGTCTTGAGGATCGCAACGGTCTCGCGTCGGGAAAGCAACCAGCCGCCGCGCTCGAGCCAGAAGCGGCGGCACGTGCGGCAGATACAAAGCGTGATCGGTCCCTGCGGGGTCTCGACGGCGCTCTCGAGAACGTCCGCTGTGCCTCGATGCGCACAAGGTGTGCGAACGTCGTCCACGTCTCTCCCCTCAGGCGAAGAATCGGACCACGCGCCCCAAGGCGTGCCCCTCTGAGCGTTCTATCGGCCGCCGAACGAGAATGCTTTACGGCAGGAAAAGGAGAGATGCGGGCGAATCGGGCTGGGGGACTTACGCGACAGACCGGGGAAGGTTCTCGAGCCAGTCACAGAGCGCCTCGACGGCGCGCGGGTCCCGACGGAGCTGGTGGCCACCGCGCGGGATCCGAACCAGCTCCTTCGGCTCGCCGGCGGCGATGAACAGTCGCTCGGCGTGCGGGTAGGGGATCACCTCGTCGGAGTCGCCGTGTGCCAGCAGTACGGGCCTCGGCGCGAGCTTGCCGATGACTCCCTCCGGCGCAACCTCAGAGAACTCCCGCCACCACGCGTCGAGGTCCGAGGGGAAGGCGGGGTCGTGAATGATCCCGGTGTTCCGGAACGTCTGCACGAGCTTGCGTGGATCGGAGACCAGTCCTCCGAACGTGAACGACGCCGGCGCCGCGAAGGTCGCCACCGCGAGAACGTCCTCGCGTCGCGCGCCGACGGCGATCGCAACGGCACCTCCCGCGGAGGAACCGACCAGAACGCGCGGGATGCCGCCGATCTCTGCATCTGCGTCGAGCGCGTCGAGCGCCGCCTCGAGGTCGGTGCACCAGCCGGCGATCGAGAACTCACCCGGCGCACCACGTACGCCTCGGAAGTCGAACCAGAACGTCGCGAAGCCGCGATCGGCGAGCGTGCGCGCGAAGCCCGCGTATCCGGCGTCTTCTGGGTCGCGGGGCGCGTTCCCCGGGATGCCGTGACACAGCACGCAGATCATCGACGGATCGTCGGGGACGAGCGTCTCGCCGGAGAGCGTCAGCCCATCAGGACGCAGGGCGATCCGCCGCTCCAGCACGTGGCTTAGCCTACCCGAGGAGGTTCTTCGGGCCGTGCGCTTCGGCTAGCGCTCGATCTCCCAGCGGCGGCGCCGGATCTTCGCCGGTACCCCGATCCCCACCGCAACGAGCCCGCCGGCGACCATGCCGATCGGCGGCGGCTGCGCGATGTACGAGGAGTCCTCGGGCTCGGTCGCCGACCCGCCCGACGGCGGCGCCGGGTCATCGGAGCTGTACACCGGCACAGTAGGAGTCCCGTCGGCGGTCGCCCCGATCTTGACGATGCGCGCGACCGACGGGATGGGGCCGTCCGGGGACATCTTGTTGATGAACAAGTAGTAGTACCCGGGCGGTGCTGCGATCCCATCCGGCGGCGCGGTCGCCGTCAGGACGCCGTTCCCGGGCGTGAACGACAAGCGCAGCGTTCGCGAGTCGGAGTCGGTGATGTGCTGGGGCGACGGCAGGCGCGACAGGACGACGTCTTGGATCATCGAGGCGTCCGGCGTCGTGATCGTGAACGACGAGTTCCACGCGATCCCCTTCTGCACGCTCGCCAGCTTTGGGCGCGGCCCGCGGAACAGGTAGGGCGGGCTCCAAACCTCGAACGACGAGTCCTTGTCGTTGTTCGCTGTGACACCGGGGACCGCGTCGTGCGTCGCGCCGTACCCGGTCCAGATCGGCGCGTGGCCACCGATCAGCACTCGACCGTCGGGGAGCAAGAGCGCCGAGTTGTGATACGTGCGGTCGCGCGCCGAAGACGCCATCGCGGTCCAGGTGCCGGTGGCAGGGTCGAACAACTCCGGCTGACGCACCGCCAGCTCGAATCCGGGCGTCACGACCTCGTCCTTGTCGGCTCCAGAGGTCACGAACACCTTTCCGTCTGGCAGCGTCACGGCCGAGGAGTACCAGCGCCGGTTCTTCAGATTGCCGGCGAGATCGTTCGTCACGTTGCCTTGCGAATCCACCGTGATGAGCTGAGTAAGGTTCGACGCGAGCCAGCCACCCGGCGAGGGCAGCAGCGGCGTTCCGCCGGCGATCAGCAACGTCGCCTTGTCGTACGGCGGATCCATCCTGAGCAACACTTGCTGCGCGCCGCCGGTGGCGCCGAGCGGGGCCGGGCCAACGTTCTCCCACTGGTTCGTCGTCGGGTTGAAGAATTGCTGGATCACCCACGTGATCTCGTCGACGGCCTGGCCCGCCGGCCCGAACTGCTGGCCGACGCCCCCGTAGAAAACCTTGCCGTTCGGCATCAGGTGCAACCGGGGGAACAGCGGCAGCGAATTCTCCGCCTGGGGTCCGAGATCGGCCCACGTTCCGGTTGCGGGATCGAATAGCTCAGGCCGGCGGACCTGGGAACCCTGCGTCGACTTGATGAGCTTGGTGACGCCACTCGCCACGAATACCTTGCCGTCGGCCATGGTCACGAGCCCCGGGTACCAACGTCCGTACTTCATCGGCTGCACGGCCGTGTAGGTGCCGTTCGCCGGGTTGTAGATCTGGGCATTGCGTAGCCCCTCGAGCTCCGAGACGCCGACGCCCATCGCGCCTCCGTGCTCGCGGTCGGTCACGAACGGCTCGAGGTACCAGTCGGTGCCGCCGGCGATCAGGATCCTTCCGTCGGCGAGCATCGCTTGATCCGTGCAGAAGAGGTCGCCGTCGTTCTCTTGCGGGTCGTCGGGCGGAGAGGTCGGGTTCTGCGGTTCGATCCCGAGCATCCCGGCGACGGTTCCCGAGAGCCCGTCTCCCGGGCGACCCGGGACGCCGAGCACGCCGTAGGGATCGTCGAGGCCTTCTCCGCCGGGCTCGATGTTCGGGTTCGATGCGACGCCCTGCTCGGGCGACGGAGAGCCGAAGAGCGGCGTGCCGGAGCGGAGGTCGAGGAGGCGGGAAAGGCTGTCGCGCGCCTCGGCGCTTGCCTCGGGAACGGCGGCGTACTGGACGTTCTCGCCCGACTCGATCCCGCTCATGTAAAGGACGCGGCCCTCAGGCGTGACGAACGCGCCGACCGCGACCGGCTTACAAACCTTCCGCCCGTCCACGACGGCGCAGCGCGGCGTCGTGGAGCCGCCTTCCTCGAAGGGGGCCGTCCAGGATCCGATCGTTTCCGGCCCGGGTGCCGCCCAAGCCGAGCCCATCGCCAGCGTCGCGACCATGACCGTCGCGCCCACGAGCCATGCCCAACCACGGACCCCGAACCTTCGCATCGGATCCTCCTCCGTCAGTGGGGGGCGTCGAAATGAGCGCAGCCCCCGGCGCACGGTCCAGTTTTCGACGGTTCGGTCGGATTCTCCTCCATGGAGTCTCACGCCAGCGCGGCTAGACGTGTGACCAGCGCAAAGCGTTGTGGTTGTGGTCGGAGCCGCTCGGCCATTCTGCTTTGCCCCGGTAGAGCGTTGCGAGCGGTTCGGGAAAGGTGTCCTTGGGCATCAGACGGTAGCCTCTCGCCTCGTAGAACCCGATCATCTCGTCGTCGCATATGAGCCAGAGCTCCTCGCGGCCGTCCTGAGCCGCAAGGAGCAGCTCGGTCGCGAGGCCGCTGCTCCGATGCTCGGGCAGGACGTACACGTCTTCGACCATCCAGGCGTCGCCTTCGAGGAACAGGCGGATCCAGCCGGCCAGCCGATCCTCAACGAAGCCGCCCAACCAGGTGCCTTGGTCGATCTCCGGCGTGAAGCCCTCCGATTCGAGGAGCTCGATGTGCGGTTCGATCTCCGATCGCTCGAGCGGTCGGATCGTCCCGGTCACGCCCCTTGCCTCCAGCGGTGGAGGTTCAGATCCACGCGGCCGTTCGCGATCGCTATCCCTTCGGCGGCGAGCCGCTCGAGTTGACGTTCCGGTCCTCCGGGGTACGCGGGTGAAGGGCGGCCGGTGGCGTCGACGAGCCGGTGGCTCGGCATCTCGAACGAGTGACGCGCGACGAGCGTCCCGACGGCGCGCGCGCCGGTCGGTGTGCCGCATGCGCGCGCGACGTCGCCGTAGGTCGCGACGCGCCCCGGCGGGATGCGGGCGACGTAGCGCGCCACGCGCTGCGCGAACGGCGTCTGCTGGGGGATCCCGTCTTCGGCGGTCGTCGCTCGGGGTGTGGTCTCGATGCCGAGGCTGAGCTGGTCGGGTCCGCGTCGCACCGGTTCGCCGCGCACGTCCGAGCGTGGGGCGACGATGACGCCTTCGCGTGGGTCGCCGTACCCGACCCAGCGGTCGTTCGCGAACGTCCACGCCGTGTAGCCGGCCGCGATCGCGTCGAGCGCGTCCTGCGTCGCATCCCGGGTCAGCCCGGCGACCTTGCGGCGCAGCGCTGCGCGAGACCATTCGAGCTTCGGGGCGCGGCCGCGCCCGTCGCCGACGAGGACCCGATACGTGAGGTGCGGGTATACCTCGATCGATACGCCGCGTCGCGCGACGCCCTCGAGGAAGGGAGGGAATCCCGCCTTCTCGAGAACTTCGTACAACGCGAAGCCCGCTCGCATCCACGCCGGCGCCGCCTCGGTGCTTGCCGGCACGGGATACAAAGACACCCCAACTCTGTGGAGTTCCTGCTCGGCGACACGGTAGGCCTTGCCCGCGCCGGCGAAGCCCCGTGAAGGGGCGGGAGGCGCGTCGACTGCGACCACGGTTTCCGGCGGCAAGCCGCGGATGATGAGGCCGGCCGCGTCGAGGTCGCGGGCTTTGGCGACGAGCACGATCCGGCGTTCGTCGTCGAGTACGGCGATGTCGAAACCGCGCGTCGCGGAAACGTCGATCCCGGCGTACATCACCGGCAAGTCTAGCCCGTGCCGGCGAGGAGGCTCAGGGCCGGCCGAAGAGCGCCACTGCCGTGCCGATCAGATCGAGCGGGGTGGTCAGCGCGAGCGGGCTCGGCGCATCGTTGAACAGCGCCACGTACACGAGCGGCACGCCGTCGGAAGGAGTCACCCACCCGGCCATCCCACGGACTCGGCGGATGAAACCGGTCTTGCCGCGCAGGTTGCCTCCCGTCGGGGGCTTCGTCATGCGCTTGAAGATGGTCCCCGGTCCGCCGGCCACGGGAAGCGAGTTCCGCAGGACGTCCCCGCCCTTCCCTTCAGCGCGGAGGATCCAGTCGAGGATCGCACCGATCATCCGCGGCGTCATCCGATTGTTGAGCGACAGCCCGGAGCCGTCGGCCATCACGAATCCGTCGAGCGGGATCTTGATGCCGGCGAGGGTCTCGCGCACGACGCGAACGCCGGCGTCGGTCGTGCCTGCGCCCCCGAAGCGTGCGCCGATCCCCTTCAGGGTCAGCTCCGCCGAGTAGTTGGCGGAGTAGCGGTTTGTGTAGTCCACGATCTCACCGAGCGGAGGTGAGAGCACGCGAGCGAGCTCCCGAGCGCCCGGGGGTGCGCCCCCGCGACGAACCTTTCCGGTGACGACGACTCCGCGAGCGGCGAGCGCGGCGACGAGCTGCCGGCCGGCCCCGACCGCCGGGTCGGCGTACAGCACCGTGGCGTCGATGTCGGAGTAGCCCTCGTTCACGGTCAAGGCGCCGAGGTTCCCGATGTCGGGGTCGTTGCGCTGGTAGTCGGCGATCCACCCCGGCTGCGTCCGCCGCGTATCGAACAGTGAGTCATCGACGCGGATATCGCCCTGGATGCGCCGCACTCCGGCCGCGGAGATCGCGGCCGCGAGCCTCTCCACGGTCGGCGACCCACTCGCGAATACCGGGACGGGGATCGGGTCGTCGGGCTTCGGCAAGAAGTGTTCGCGTCGGTACGCCTCACTCGCGAATGTCGGATCCCCGCCTCCGATGAGCGCGACGGTTCCGGTTACGCCGCCGCTCGGCGCAAGACCGAGGAGCCGCGTTGGGAACCGATGATCCGGACCGAACTTGATGATCGCGGTCGTCGTGGTCGCAAGCTTCAAGAGGGAAGCGGGGAGAAAGACCCGATCCGGGTTGATCGCGACCGCAATTCGCCCGCCACGCAGAACGAGGATCCCTGGGGTCGCCGGTCGTACAGGTGGCGAAGCCATGGTGCGACGGATCGAAGCTTCGAGATGGCGCTTCGGCGTCTTGTCGGGGACGCGCGCATACACGGGCACGGCCGACGTGAAAGCAAGCACGCCGATCGTCAGCGAGGCGAGCGCTCGGGTACGCATGGGAGCCCTTATGGTAGGGAAGGATCGAGCGTCTCGCTGCGATGGGAGGATCGATGATCCACGTCAAGCACATCGACCACGTGGCGATCGCGGTCACGGACATCCACAAGTCTGCCGCGTGGTATCAGGAGATGTTCGGGCTCGAGCGCCGCTTCGACGACGTCTGGGGCGACGAGCCCCCAATCATGGTGTGCGCGGGGGACACATGCGTCGCGTTGTTCCCGACGGAGGGCCACGCTGCGCCGCCGCCGGGCCGCGACTCGGTGGCGATGCGCCACTTCGCGTTCGTGACCGATCGTGCCAACTTCGAAGCGGCGCGCGAGTCGTTCGATGAGCGAGGCATCGAGTATCAATTCGCCGACCACGAGGTATGCCACTCGCTGTACATCTCCGACCCCGACGGCCACCGCATCGAACTCACGACCTACGAGCTCGGATGAGGCTGCTTACGCTGTCGGTGTGGGACTAGGGCTGGGACTCGGATCGGTCGTCGGGTCGGTTGAGGGGGAGGGGCTGGGCTCGGTCGGCGTGGGTGAAGGAGTCGGCTCTCCGGTTTCCTGGGGTGTCGGACCGGCGGTCGGCGAGGCCGTCGGTGTGGTTGCCGGAGCCGGCTCCGGCAACACGTCGAGCAGCACATTGGCGTCCCCCATGACATGCGCGGCGCCTACGTGTCGCTCCTCCGTTACGACGTCCACGCTGGAGATAGTGCCCGACGGCTCCCAGAGGGACATGGAGCACGCATCGCCACAAGATTTCGTGTCGCTGACCAAGACCGTTCTCGGTCCGAGCCATACGGGCATCACCGCGTTCTCCGCTACCTTGCGTTGGACCTTTGTGGCGACGTCGTAGACGTAGACCCCGCTGTGCTCCTCGCCGTCGGCGTAGGCGAGCAGAGTTCCATCGGGTGACACGGCGAGGTTGTAGGTACCGGGCTTCATGGCACCGAGCGTTCCGCGATCGCCTGTTTCGCTGTTGAGCGCGAACCACTTCTGGTCGCCGCCCATCTCACGGTAATAGATCCGCTTCGAGTTGGGCGCCCAGCGAGCGTTCGTCCCCGAGCGGGGTTCGATCATGTCCTTCCCTGCGGGATCCAGAACGAACATCGTCTCGTCCTGGTTCTCGAGGTGGGTGATGACCACGATGAGGGCGTGTCCGTCGGGTGCCCACGAAACCGAGACCTCGCCGTCCGCGCTGCCACAACTACCCGGACCCGGAACGAACGTTCGCAGGATCTTCTTGGTTCCATCCTCCGGCCGGAAGAGTGCCAACTGAATTCCGGCATCCTCATAGTTCCCCGTCAAGTAGGCGAGGGCGTCGCCATCCGGGCTCCAAGCCGCAGCCTGGATCCACCCGTTCGTGAGGGGTAGCTCCTCCAGTGCGCCGGTCTTGAGATCGAGGCCGTAATAGCCCTCGTTCATGCTGAAGGAGACGTATCGATCGCTTCTGAACACCGGACTCCGCGCCCAGCAGCTCGGTCCCCCTCCGTTGTCCGTCAGCCGTGTGACTTCCTCGTCCGAGGGGTCGAGCATCCAGATGTTTGCCTCATGCGAGTATGCGATCGCTCGCGCTTCACCCGGCGGGGCGGTGCCCGGCACCGACAGGCCCGGCGCCGCCTTGGCGACGCAAGGGGCGGGCTCCTCTGGAACGGGTATGGACTCGTCGGGGACCTCAGCGCTTTGCGCTACGACGGGGGTCGCGACGGGAGGAGGGAGCGCCAGCCACGGCGCCGGTGCCGAAGCGAGCGTCACACCCGGCAGTGGTGCGTTGTGATGTCCGACCGGTCCCGCCAGGCCTGCCGCGCTCAACGCCACGACGACCAGCCCCAAACCCCATCGACCGGTCTGGAAGCGTGGCTCTGCGCTTCCGGTCCGGCCAACGAACAGCAGGCTCACGATGAGCGCCAGCTCCGCAGCTGCAGCGAGCAGATCCGGCGTGCCGACCGGCTCTGGCCGGCCCGCATGGGGACCGATAGGGACGCCGATCGTCCTGCTCCATGCATACAGCACCAGCACGGCTGCCGTCGTCCCCATACCGGCGAGGGCAAGCCGGCGCGTGGGGCGGCGGATCACCAGGACCGCGTAACCGGCTTGCGCGATCGCCAGGACCGCGAAGAACGCTCCATAGGCCCACCAATGGGTCAGATGGGATCGCACGACCCACGCGTGGACCACAGCGGCGACCAGGGAGCACGAAGCGGCGAGCAAGGGTATCCGCGACGGCACGTGGTCGCGAGAGTCGATGATCCGTGCCGGCAACTCGAGGGCGCAGTCGCTCACGGGGGGCCTCCTGCGACGGGTTTGATGTGAGCGTGCGCTCTTGATGCGCGGCTGGCCATGGCCGTTGGTACATGACCGTTTGACCCTCGCTCGCGAGCGCCCATAGCCTGACCGCACGATGACGACCGGACGCGAAGCGTTCTTCGAGGTGGCTCGCAGCGAAGGCGCGCGCTACCTGTTCACGAACCCCGGCACGACCGAGCTTCCGATCTTCGACGAGCTCGCCGACGACCGAGCCGGCCTCGAGCTGATCATGTGCCTGCAGGAGGGGGTCGCGGTCGGCGCGGCCGATGGCTACGCGCAGGCGACCGGCCGTCCTTCGCTGATAAACCTCCACGTCACCCCGGGGTTGGCGAACGGCCTCAACGGCATCTTCGATGCCAAGTGGTCGCGTTCGCCGATCGTCGTGACCGCGGGCCAGCAGGACACGCGCCATCTCGTTCAAGAGCCGATGCTCGCCGGGGATCTGGTGGGGATGGTCTCGCAGTTCTCCAAATACTCCTACGAGTGCCGCAGGCCGGAAGAGATCGGCATCGCGATGCGCCGGGCGTTCAAGGAAGCGGCCGCGCCGCCGTCGGGGCCGACGTTCGTCTCGATCCCGTGGGACGTCTTCGATCAGGATGCCGACTTCGATATCCCCGGGCCGTCGAAGGTCGACTACCGCGCGACCGCGTCCGCGGAGGCGATCGGTGAGGCGGCGCGCATGCTGCTCGATGCGGACCGCCCCCTGATCGTCGCGGGCGACGGGATCGCGCGCGCACACGCCGTAGCGGAGCTGGTGCGCGTCGCCGAGCTGCTCGGCGCTCGCGTCGCCGGCGAGCCGATCCACGGACGCCTCAACTTCCCGTTCGATCACCCGCTCTATGCGGGGATGATCGCTCCGATGAATCCCGGGATCCGGGCGTCGCTCGAGCCGTCCGATGTGGCGTTCATCGCCGCGGCCTCCGCGTTCAGCCCCTTCTACCCGTCGAGCGTCATGGCGGTGCCGGACGGCGTGGCCTTGGTGCAGCTCGACGCCGACCCGACCGAGGTTGCGCGCATCTATCCGGTGGCCGTCGGGATGGTCGGGGACCCGAAGGTTTCCCTCCGCGCGCTCGCGGCCGAGATCGAGCGCATCCGCACGCCCGAGCAGGCCAAACGGGCCGGGGCGCGCACCAAGGAAGCCGGGGAGCAGAAGGCCGCCGGCGAAGCGGCGCTGTATGCGGCGCTCGACGAGAAGCGGTCGGTCAGCCCCATCCCGCCGATCGTGGCTGTGGCCGAGGTGACGGGCGCGCTCGAGCCGGGAACGATCGTGGTCGACGAGTCGATCACCTCGACGCTCGGCGTGCGCTCCACGCTGAAGCTGTCCGAGCCCGACACGTATTTCTTCACACGGGGCGGGGGGCTCGGCTTCGGTTTGCCGGCGTCCATAGGCGTGAAGCTCGCGCATCCCGATCGGCCGGTCGTCGCGATCGTGGGAGACGGCACCACGCTCTACACGCCGCAGGCGCTCTGGACGATGGCGCATCATCATGTGCCGGTGGTCGCGGTCGTCCTGAACAACGCGTCGTATCTGATCCTCAAGTCGGGGCTGGCCGGCATGCAGGGGAAGGCCGTGAAGAACGATGTGTGGCCGGCGATGGACCTCGTCGACCCGATGGTGGACTTCCTTGCGCTGTCGAGAGCCTTCGGCGTCCCCGCCGAGCGGGTCGAGACGGCTTCAGAGATCGCTCCCACGATCCGCAAGGCGATGGCGTCCGGTGGTCCGGCGCTCGTCGAGGTCGTCGTCGATGGTCGCCTCGGCGCGTGAGCGGGATCACGCCGACGTGACGGAGCAGGCCGCAGGGATCGAGCCGCGCGCTGCGCGCGTCGCCGAAGCGATCGCCAACCAGGACGCGTTCTTCGCGGACTCGTTCCCCGGGATGCTCGGCGTCCGGATCGTCGAGGCTGGGCCCGGCCACTGCGTCGCGACGCTCAAGGTGGGCAGCAGCGTCAAGCATCCCGGCGGCTACGCGCACGGCGGCGCGCTGGCCGGGTTCGGCGACACCGCAGCGGCGTGGGCCACCTTCCCCACGCTCGAGGAAGGCGAGTTCTTCACCACGATCGAGTTCAAGGCCAACTTCATCACCGGGGTCAACGGCGGGAACCTGCGGGCGGAAGCGAAATCGGTCCATCGCGGGCGCCGCACGATGGTACTCGAGGTTCACGTGACGACCGACGACGACGAGCGGCGGCCGGTCGCGATGATGATCGTGACTCAGGCGATCCTCAAGACGCCGGGCGCATCCGGCGGCGAAGAGGTCCCGCCCGAGGGGTGATGGCGAAGCCGGCCTCGGCGCCGCGCCGGAGCGCGCGCGCGTTCCTCAAGCAAGTGGCGGACGAGCTGCCGTCCCATCTGCCTCCGCGCTTGCGCGACTTCTCGTCCGAGCAATGGGGCCGCTTCTACAAGGTTTGGTACGGCGACGAGAAGAAGATCCACTTCGAGGTGCAGTTCATCCCGGGCGGCAGGCTCGAGATCGGTTTGCACCTGGAATCCGATCCCGACACCAACGAACGCATCGCGTTCGCGCTCGAGCGGAAAGAGCCGGCGATCCGGCGGGCGCTCGGCGAAGAGGCGAAGTTCGGTTCCCACGGCCGCGGCTGGCGGAGCGTCTCGGAACGCTGGTCGGGAGGCGACCTCCGCAACGAAGAGGCCGCGACCGAAGCCGCGGCGCGGCTCGCCGAGTACGTGGTCGCCGTGGGGCCGCTGCTGTCCTCGCGGGACCTTCGCTAGGACGATTGCAGGATCGCGATCCGCAACTCATCGAGCCCGGCCTGAAGGTCGGCGAACGCGGCCTCCACGAGGCGCCGGGCCGCCGCGTCGTCGGGCCCGGCGGCGGTTAGGGTGACCCGTACCTCTTCCCCGTCTTCGAAGCCTTTCGCGCGGGACTTCACGTAGACCTCCGGGTGCCTCGACTGCAGACCTCGGAGCATCTCCGCGATCGAAGACTCGTCGCGCAGGTCCAGCGTCACGGTGATCTCCGCGAAACCACCGGGGCCGAGGATGCGATCGAGCTCCGGCGCGAGCGAGTTCTCCCAGATCCAGTGGAGCTCGGGCGGCACGCCGGGGAGCGCGACGATCGCTGTGGCGCCAACCTCGAGCAGCACGCCCGGCGCGGCGCCGACGTGATTATCGAGCGCGCGAGCGCCCTCGGGGAGCCGTGCCATCCGGAGACGTGCTTCGTGAAGCTCGGGCGATTCGACGCGCCCGGCCGATGCCAGCTCGGCGTAGCGCCGGCGCACGATCGCCTCGGCCTCGACGTGCGGGATGAGGGGTCGTCCGGTCGCCAGACCGATCGCCTCGCGGGTTCGATCGTCGTCGGTCGGCCCGAGTCCGCCCTGCGTGAGTACGAGCGCCGGCTTCCGCTCGAGCGCCCGGCGAAGCTCGTCGGCGACGAGGGGCGGCGCGTCCGGCAACACCTGGATCCGGGTGAGGCTCGCGCCACGCGCGGCGATGCGCTTCGCCATCCAATAGGAGTTCGAGTCCTGCACGACGCCACGCAGGAGCTCGTCTCCGACCGAGAAGATCTCGACCTCCGTCATCGCGACCCCCTTCGGGCGGTCAGCGCCCGGGGGATCTCGATGCGCCGTACGCGCCGGCGGACCGCGGCAGCGCCGATCGCGCCGTGCTCGGTGACGACCGCGTCGATCAAGGCGAGCGGCGTTTCTTCATAGGCCTCGGCTTCCAGCTCGACGGAGCGCCACACGCGGGAGGGCAGGAGCTTGGATGTTCCGGCCATCACGTAGAAGCCGATCTCCGCGTCGAGTGCGGCGAGCGCGACGAGTCTCGTGCCGACCTTGTTCACCACGCCGTCCTCGGTGACGGCGTCGGCGCCGACGAGCGCCACGTCCGCCCGCTCTGCCGCCGAGGCCATCGCCGCGTCCGATACGACCTCTGCTTCGAAACCGGCGCGCTCGAGCCTGCGTGCGAGGAACCGTCCCTCGCCGCCGGGTAGCGAGACCGTGCACAGGACGCGCACGATCCGCTTGCGGTTACGCACGAGCGCGTTCACGACGTTCGACGAGGACGAGTGCGTGAGGACGACGGCACGGCGGGGGAGAGCGTACTCGGCCGCGCGCGCGACGCCGTCCGCCTCCGCGCGAAGTGCCTCCCGGAACCGCTCCGCCGCGTCGCGGTGATCGTCGGCGGAAAGCACCGCCGCGCCGAGCCGCCACAGCGGCGCCATCGCCGGATGCGCTCGCACGAGGTGGCGAACGGCGCGGCGCACATCGCGTTGCGCCCCGAGCAGGACCAGCCCCTCGGCCGCGCGCGCGGCGACCTCGGCGGC
>JBBDRM010000135.1 GCA_040905475.1 Actinomycetota bacterium | reverse complement strand
CCGATCATCGAGCACCAGGGCGTCGCGTTCCAGCTCGCCGACATGGCGATGGAGACCGAGGCCGCACGGCTTCTGGTCTGGCGCGCAGCATGGATGGGTCGCACCGGGCAGCCCTTCAACCACGCCGAAGGTTCGATGTCGAAGCTGAAGGCCGGCGAGGTAGCCGTGCGCGTCACCGAGCAAGCGATCCAGGTGCTCGGCGGATACGGCTACATCAAGGATTTCCCGGTGGAAAAGTGGTACCGCGACGCCAAGATCTACACGCTGTTCGAGGGCACGAGCGAGATCCAGCGGTTGGTCATCTCCCGCGCTTTGGCGGCAGAATAGGCCGTATGGCGTATCTCAACGTCGTCGAGGGCGGGACGCTGTTCCCGAAGGATCGCTGCGTCGTGTCCTTCGACGGGACGCACATCGCGTACACGTTCCTCGGCACCGCGCGGAAGAACCAGCCGACGATCGTGCTGTGCGCCGGGTACGTGTGTCCGGACAACTTCTGGAAGTACCTCGCGCCGGCGCTCGCGCGGCGCTACCGGGTGCTGGTGTGGAACTACCGCGGCTCCGGGGCATCGGGGGCGCCCCGTGAGCCCGGCTACCGGGCCCGCAACTATACGGCCGACGACTTCACCATGGATCGCTACGCGAGGGACCTGAAGGAGATCCTCGACCACGAGGGCATCCACGACATCGTCGTCATCGGTCACTCGATGGGCGTCCAGGTCTGTTTGGAGGCGTACCGGCTCATGCCGGAGCGGGTGCGCACGATCGTGTCGGTGACGGGCCCCTACGCGAGCCCGTTGCGTACGTTCTACAACTCGACGCTGATGCCGCGGATCTTCCCGATCGCGAGCATGGCCATCAACCTGTTCCCACGGCCCCTGCTCGTGTTGTGGAAGGCCCTGATGCGCTCGGGGCTTCCGCACCCCGGCGCTCAGAAGCTCGGCGCGCTCGGGCCCAAGGCGAAGGCCGAGGACATGCGACCGTACTACGACCACATGGCCGAGCTGGACCCGCTGATCATGATGAAGATGGCGGAGGCGCTGCATCGGCACTCGGCCGAGGACATCCTGCGGCAGATAAAGGCGCCGACGCTCGTGATCGTGGGCGACAAGGACAACTTCACGCCGCCCTGGCTGGGCCGGGTGATGGCCTCGCGCATCCCCGTGGCGGAGCTGGTCGTGGTGCCGGGCGGCACGCACGGCACGATCATCGAGGAGCCGCGCTTGGTCAACAAGGCGATCCTCGACTTCCTGCAGCGCCATCTGGCGGCCGACGCGAAGGCTCCGCTGACGCTCGTCGGGAAGCCGCCGCGACGGCCCCGTCCGCGACGCCCGGCGACCGAAGGGGATCAAACCCTGGGCTTCACCCCCAGCTGAGACTGCCGGTCAGCCCGCCCTGCTCGCGTCTGCCATGATGGACGAGATGGCCGTCTCCAAAGTTCTGCTCGCCGCGCCCCGCGGCTATTGCGCCGGCGTCGACCGAGCCGTGGAAACGGTCGAACGGTCGATCAAGCAGTTCGGCGCGCCGATCTACGTCCGCAAGCAGATCGTGCACAACCTCCCGGTTGTTCGCGACCTCGAGAGCAAGGGCGCGATCTTCGTCGACGAGCTGAGCGAGGTTCCCGAGGGCGCGACCGTGGTGCTCTCCGCGCACGGCGTGGCGCCTGACGTGTACCGGGAAGTGGAGGCGCGCGACCTGCAGGCGATCGACGCCACCTGCCCGCTCGTCACCAAGGTTCACAACGAGGCCAAGAAGTTCGCCGGCGACGGCTACGACATCGTGCTGATCGGTCACGAGGGCCACGAGGAGGTCATCGGGACGATGGGGGAGGCGCCCAATTCGATCACCCTCATCGGCACCCCCGAAGAAGCCGAGGCGCTTACGCTCACGCGGCCCGACCACGTCGCGTACGTCTCGCAGACGACCCTCTCCGTCGACGAGACCAACGAAGTCATCGACGTGCTTCGGCGCCGCTTCCCGTCGATCCAGGGGCCGCCGCGGGAGGACATCTGTTACGCGACCCAGAACCGGCAGCAAGCGGTGAAGGCGATCGCGTCGCGGTCGGATGTCGTGCTCGTGATCGGCTCGGACAATTCTTCGAACTCGAACCGCCTCGCTGAGGTCGCCGCGTCGCTCGGCGCGCGCGCACACCTGATCGACGACGAGACGGAGATCCAACCGGAGTGGTTCGACGACGCGATGACGGTCGGCGTCACATCGGGCGCGTCTGCGCCGGAATGGCTCGTCGACCGCGTGCTCGGATACTTCCATGATCGTGGTGTGACCGATGTCGAAGAGGTCACGGTGATCGAAGAGGATGTGCACTTCGCGCTTCCGAAAGAGCTCGGGCGCTGAGCAAGCTCGAATCGTTCCGTTCCACTTCCGCAGATTTCTAAACCTCCCCGACCGTGTTTAGGCCCCACTTTTCGCGGGCAAGAAAGCGCCCACGAACGACGAGGAGGTGGCACACATGGCACATGCTCATGAGAGTCACGGGCACGGCTCGACGACGGTTGTCGAGCGGGACGGCGAAGGTCCGGCGACCGCGCTCATCGTTCTTATCGTGGTTGCTGCCTTGGCGCTTCTGATCTGGTTCTTCGCTTTCAGCGGGATCGTGATCGATCGCGATTCCGGTGGTACGACGAACAACTTCAACCAGGAACAGGTTGACCAGCCGCAGGACAACACGGGCCCGGGCGGCAACATCGCTCCGACGTCCGGCGGCACCGGCGGATAAGGAGGCGATCATGGGCGCAACGCTTTTGCTCTTGCTCCTCGCGCTGGTCTTGTTCGGAGCCGGCTTTGCGGTGAAGGTACTTTGGTACGTCGCCGTGGCGGTGTTCGTTCTCTGGCTGATCTCGATGTTCTCCAGCAGGACGCGAACGGGCGTGAGGTAACGCGCATACGCATCGAGGAGGGCCGGCGAGAGCCGGCCCTCCGGCCATCTCACGGGCCGGAAACCTGGCTGACGCGCAAGCCGATCGTTCTCTGGAACTCGCCGTTCATGATGATGTCGATCGAGTACTCCCCCGGCGTCTCGAAGCGAGTGTTCGCCATGTTGATGACCATGTTCACGGGAACCGCTAGGCCGGCGATCTCTCCCGAGCTGGTTTCGATCTTCCCGTCGATCCTCGCCAGCTCGTTCCGCTCGGAGTCGACCAGTCGCACGGTGAGCATGTGGCCGCGCCCGAGTTCATCGTTGGGTACGAGGAAGCGCATCAGCAGGGCCATATGCGGGTGCACCAGTGGGAACACCGGCCCGGCGATTTGGTCGATGCCGCCGCCGAGGACGTAGAACTTGCGACCGGGCTCGGCTTCGGCTGCATCCGCCAGGAACGCGAAGTCCAGGGTGGGCACGTGGTCACCGGCGCGGGGGGGGGGGGGGGGGGGGGGGGGGGGGGGGGGGGGGGGGGGGGGG
>JBBDRM010000134.1 GCA_040905475.1 Actinomycetota bacterium | reverse complement strand
GCCGCGTCCGCGACCGGATCGACCGGGAGTACGCGCAGCCGCTGGACGTCGAGGCCCTCGCCCGCGGCGCGAACATGTCGGCGGGACACCTCAGCCGCCAGTTCCGGCGCGCCTACGGCGAGTCGCCATACGCGTACCTGATGACGAGGCGCATCGAGCGCGCGATGACGTTGCTGCGTCGTGGCGACCTCAGCGTCACCGACGTCTGCTTCGCGGTCGGCTGCTCCTCCCTCGGCACGTTCAGCACGCGCTTCACCGAACTCGTCGGCATGCCGCCCAGCCGCTATCGACACGAGGCGGCGCACGCGACGGCGGGGATGGTGCCCTGCGTGGCGAGGCAGGTGACCAGACCGGTCAGGAATCGAGAAGCGGCCGCGCCCGGCCGCGCGTAACGTGACTGCCATGGAACATCGCACTTCAGAAGGAGTGACTGCCATGGACATCGACATTCACGCGAGCTTCCTCCCGCACAACGACCCGGACGCCGCCCTCGCCTTCTATCGCGACATCCTCGGCTTCGAGGTCCGCAACGACGTCGGATACGAGGGGATGCGCTGGATCACCGTCGGCCCGGCCGGACAGCCCGCCACGTCCATCGTGCTGCAGCCGCCGGACGCCGACCCCGGCATCACGGACGACGAGCGACGCACCATCGCCGAGATGATGGCGAAGGGCACCTACGGCGGCGTCGTGCTGGCCACCCCGGACCTCGACGCCGTCTTCGCGCGTCTGGAGGCCAGCAACGCCGAGGTCATCCAGGAGCCGATGGACCAGCCGTACGGCGTCCGCGACTGCGCCGTGCGCGACCCCGCGGGCAACATGGTCCGCATCCAGGAACGGTGAGCCGTCCGACGACGCCGGCATCACGGCACAGGAGGAGCGATGAGCGCCAGGAAGGCCACCTCGAAGTCCGCGGACAGCACCACCGCGAGCCGCAAGAAGAAGCCCGAGGGCTTCACCGACGACGAACGCGCGGCGATGAAAGAGCGCGCGAAGGAGCTGAAGGCCGAGGCGCGCGCGGAGAAGGACCGGGAGGCCGGCGAGCGCGCCGTGCTCGAGAAGATCGCCGAGATGCCTGACCACGATCGCGCCATGGCGACGCGGCTCCACGAGATCGTTTCGGAGAGCGCGCTCGCCCTCGCGCCGAAGACCTGGTACGGGATGCCCGCCTACGCCAGGGACGGCAAGGTCGTCTGCTTCTTCCAGAGCGCCGACAAGTTCAAGGCGAGGTACGCGACGTTCGGCTTCAACGACGACGCGCTCCTCGACGAGGGCTCCATGTGGGCGACGTCCTTCGCGCTGATCGAACTGACGAAGGGCGACGAGACGAAGATCGCCGCGCTCGTGAAGAAGGCGGCGGGCTGACCAGGCTCAGTCCCTCGGCCCCAACCGGCTGCCGTCGACCGGCTTCGCCCCGCGCTTTCGGACGAGCACCGGGACGCCGACAATGGTTGCCGGCAACCCCCCGGCCCTTCGCGGAACTGGACGATACGATGAGTAACGCGGCGAAGACGACGAAGGCGCCGGAGCCGTACACCGCGGACAGCCACGACCTGATCCGCGTGCAGGGCGCACGCGTGAACAACCTTCGCGACGTCAGCGTCGAGATCCCGAAGCGCCGGCTGACGGTGTTCACCGGTGTCTCCGGCTCGGGCAAGAGCTCCCTCGTCTTCGGCACCATCGCCGCCGAGTCGCAGCGGCTGATCAACGAGACCTACAGCGCGTTCGTGCAGGGCTTCATGCCGACCCTCGCGCGGCCCGAGGTCGACGTCCTCGAGGGACTGACGACCGCGATCATCGTCGACCAGGAGCGCATGGGCGCCAACGTGCGCTCCACGGTCGGCACCGCCACCGACGCCAACGCGATGCTGCGCATCCTGTTCAGCCGGCTCGGGCAGCCGCACATCGGCTCGCCGCAGGCGTTCGCCTTCAACGTCCCCTCGGTCACCGGCAAGGGCGCGATCACGGTGGCCCGGGGCGAGGGCAAAGGCAAGACCGAGGCGAAGACCTTCACCATCACCGGCGGCATGTGCCCGCGCTGCGAGGGCATGGGGACGGCCTCCGACATCGACCTCACGCAGCTCTACGACGACTCCCGGTCGCTCGCCGAGGGGGCGCTCACCATCCCCGGCTACACCGCAGACGGCTGGAACGTCCGCGTCTTCAGCGAGTCCGGCTTCCTGGACGCCGACAAGCCGATCCGCAAGTACACGAAGCAGGAGCTCAACGACTTCCTCTACAAGGAGCCGACCAAGGTGAAGTTCAGCAACATGAACCTCACCTACGAAGGGTTGATCCCCCGCATCCAGAAGTCGTTTCTGTCGAAGGACGTCGACGCGCTGCAGCCGCACATCCGCGCCTTCGTGGAACGCGCGGTGAAGTTCACGGCATGCCCCGACTGCGGCGGTACCCGCCTCAGTGAGGCGGCGCGGTCGTCGAAGGTCGAGGGCATCAACATCGCCGATGCCTGCGCGATGCAGATCAGCGACCTCGCGGAGTGGGTCCGCGGGCTCAAGGCCCTGTCGGTCGCGCCGCTGCTGACGGCGCTCGGGGAGGCCCTCGACTCGTTCGTGGAGATCGGGCTCGGCTACCTCTCGCTCGACCGCCCGGCGGGCACGCTGTCCGGCGGCGAGGCACAGCGCACGAAGATGATCCGGCACCTCGGGTCGTCGCTGACCGACGTCACGTACGTCTTCGACGAGCCCACCATCGGCCTGCACCCGCACGACATCCAGCGCATGAACGACCTGCTGCTCCGCCTGCGTGACAAGGGCAACACCGTCCTCGTGGTGGAGCACAAGCCGGAGACGATCGCCATCGCCGACCACGTCGTCGACCTCGGCCCCGGCGCGGGCACCGCCGGCGGCGAAGTAGTGTTCGAGGGCGCCCTCGATGGCCTGCGCACGAGCGGCACGCTGACCGGGCGACACCTGGATGACCGCGCGACGCTGAAGCCGTCTGTGCGGACGCCCTCGGGCGCGCTCGAGGTGCGCGGTGCCGGCACGCACAACTTGCAGGACGTCGACGTCGACATCCCGCTTGGCGTGCTCGTGGTGGTCACCGGCGTGGCAGGGTCGGGCAAGAGCTCGCTGATCCATGGCTCGGTGTCGAGCCGGGATGGCGTGGTGACCGTCGACCAGACCGCGATCCGCGGCTCCCGGCGCAGCAACCCGGCGACGTACACCGGCCTGCTCGACCCGATCCGCTCCGCGTTCGCGAAGGCCAACGGCGTGAAGCCCGCGCTGTTCAGCGCCAACTCGGAGGGCGCCTGCCCCACCTGCAACGGCGCCGGCGTGATCTACACCGAGCTCGGCTTCATGGACACCGTCGCCACGCCCTGCGAGGTGTGCGAGGGCAAGCGGTTCCAGGCGGAGGTACTCACCTACCTCCTCGGCGGCAGCGACATCAGCGAGGTGCTCGGCATGTCCGT
>JBBDRM010000133.1 GCA_040905475.1 Actinomycetota bacterium | reverse complement strand
CGCAAGTTCGTCCGCGTCTCGCTCGGCGGCATCCACGACGAGGCCGAGATCCGCGGCCACCGCCGCACCTACGTCGGCGCGCTGCCCGGCCGCATCGTGCGCGCGCTGAAGGAAGCCGGCACGAAGAACCCGGTGATGATGCTCGACGAGATCGACAAGGTCGGCGCGGACTGGCGCGGCGACCCGTCTTCGGCGCTGCTCGAGGTCCTCGACCCGGCGCAGAACCACACCTTCCGCGATCACTACCTCGAGGTCGACCTCGACCTCTCCGAGGTGCTCTTCGTCACGACCGCGAACGTTGCCGAGACGATCCCCGGCCCGCTGCTCGACCGGATGGAGGTCATCCGCCTCGACGGCTACACCGAGGACGAGAAAGTGGCGATCGCTCGAGGCCACCTCGTGCGGAGACAACTCTCGCGGCACGGCCTGGAGCCCGACGAGGTGACGCTGTCGGATGACGCGCTGCGAGTCGTCGTCGGCGATTACACGCGAGAGGCCGGCGTGCGGAACCTCGAGCGCGAGATCGGCAAGCTGCTTCGCAAGGTCGCGACAAAGATCGCGTCCGGCGAGCTCGTCGCGCCGGTCGAGGTCGACGACGTGAAGCCGTTCCTCGGCCGCCAGAAGTTCTTCTTCGAGGTCGCCGAGCGCGTGTCGATCCCCGGCGTCGCGACCGGCCTGGCCGTCACCGGAACCGGCGGCGACGTGCTGTTCATCGAGGCGACCGCGATGGACGCCAATCTTTCGGAAGGTCCGGGCCTCACGCTGACCGGCCAGCTCGGCGACGTGATGAAAGAGTCGGCGCAGATCGCGCTCTCCTACGTGCGCGCGCACGCGGCGGCGCTCGGGATCGAGCCCGCCGCGCTCAACCGCCGCTTCCACCTCCACGTCCCGGCCGGCGCCGTCCCGAAGGACGGCCCGAGCGCGGGGATCGCGATGACGACGGCACTGGTCTCGCTGCTGACCGGACGTTCGGTGAAGCCGACCGTCGGCATGACCGGCGAGGTCACGCTCCAGGGAAAGGTGCTCCCGATCGGCGGCGTGAAACAGAAGACGCTCGCCGCGCACCGCGCCGGGCTGAAGGAAGTCATCCTCCCCCAGCGCAACGAGGGCGACCTCGACGACGTGCCGCCGCAGGTGAAGGAAGAGATGACCTTCCACCTCGCGACCACGATCGACGAGGTCCTAAGCCACGCGGTCGAGCCGGCCGTCCAGACCCAGGCGTCCTCGGACTGAGGTCCTGCATCGCTCACAGCGTTGTCTGACAATGTGACGTCACTTTGTCAGACACGCCGGAACGGACCCTGAGCCCGGCAGAGCCAGAAGCACTCGCAGCGCCGAAGGAACGCCACCCGGGGGGGGGAGCGTTGCACTTGACATGCACTCTGGATGCAGTAGCATGCACCCATGCCCACCAAGACTGTCGGATTCGCCGTCGAAGAGGCCGACTCGGCTCGGCTCGAGCGCCTCGTCCAGAAGTATGGCGGCGGTAACCGCAGCGCCTTCCTTCGCGTCGCGCTCGACCACCTCGAGGCGGTCGACCGTGCGGAGCGCCTCCGGAAGCTCCAGTCGTACGGGGCGGCACGCTCCGTCGAGAAGGAGCTGACCCTCGAGGACGTTCACAAGGTCGTGCGCCGCGTTCTGAAGTCGCCGCGGAGAGGTTGAGCGGCGGACCGCCTTCCCCTCGCAACGCGGTTTTCGACATCAGCGTTCTGGTCGGCGCGGTCGCCGGCGGAAACTCGCCGTTCCGGTCTTGGCCGAGCCCCCCTCCGGTGAGCGACAACCCGTCCGCCGACTGCCTCGGCATCGTCAACGACGCACGCGAGTTCGCCCTTTGGCTGAGCGAGCACATCCTGGTCAACGTCGTGCGCGTCCTGATCGAAGGCTACGGATGGGAGCCTGCCCCGACCGAGGAGTACGCAGCGCTGCTCGTCGAGATCGCCGAGGCTTCAGGCGGGGACGTGTTGGAACCGGCGGTCGCCGTCACCGACTGCCCCGACTTCGAGGACAACCGGATCCTGGAATGCGCGCTCGCCGCGAACGCCGATCTGATCGTCGCCGACGACGTCGACCTCACGTCCATGTCCCCATGGCGAGGGATCCCCATCGTGCGGCCGCGCGAGTTCGCGGCTCGCGTCGACGCTGCACGCCGGGCTACCAAACGTCGTGCCTAGCTCGCCGCCCACCGCGCCGCCTAGCTGCGGCTCGGGATCTTTGTCCCTTCCGGGACGGCCGACCGTTCGGTAAACAAGTAACCGTGGCGAGCGTCACCGCGACCGAGTCTCGGATGGGGACCGGCTGGATGGCCGCGCTGCGCGGGGCCGTTGTCTCTCTCGTCATCGCATTCGCTATCTGCGCAGGCCTCGTCGCCTGGGCACACCCGACGTTCCCCGACACCGATGATCACGCGCGGCGGCGCTTCCAAGAGGTCTTCCCAGTCTTCGAGGGCGCCGGCGCATCCATGCTCGGGTTTCAGCGCGTACCCATCACTCTCGATCGCCAGGAGTTGCCGGGTTCCCGTCGGCCAACCGAGCATCTGACGTACCGCGTCGTCGGTTCACCTCTCGGTGGACTTCTTCTCATCGGGATGTCGCTGGCGATCGGCGGAGCGATCACGCGCCGACGCTCCGGACGACGAAAGAGCCCGATCGTGGGCGCAGCGCGGATGGCCGTCTTGTTCGCCGCCGCATGCTTCGGGCTGTCTTTCATTCTTCCCCACGGAAAGTCGCTCACCGCCCAAGGTCCGTTCGTTGCGAATGCCTTCACGCTCGCGTATCGCCCATCACATCTGGCCGCGCTCCTCTGGCCGTTCGTTTGGGGCCTGCTGTTCGGAACGCTCGGAGCCTTCATCGGCGAACACGGCCGGCGATGGCGTCAGGAGCTGATTGCGACGATCGAGGCACGCAGCCGAGCAGTAGCTAGGGCCGTCCGGGCCGCGGCCGCCGGGCTCGCGACGGGCATAGCTCTCATTCTCCTGGCAGGGATCCTGACGGCGATCGTCGGAGTCGCGACGCATAGTTCCGAGGCCGGCCAGGTTCTCGGCTCGGCGAAGAACGTTATGGGTATCACCGAGGGCGTCGTGATCGGCCTTCCGCACGCGACCGGCGCGGGGCTCATCGCCGCTATGGGAGTTCCGGCCCATTTCGAAGCCGCAGATCTCGACGGCGAGAGCGGCGAGTACGCGACGGCAGACATCTTCGGGGGAGAGCGACAGCAACGCGACCGAGCTTTTGATACGAGCGGGCCGTCGGGACCATATCCCCTCGCGATCCCTCGCTATGCGCTCGGCGGATTGATCATCGCGATCGCGATCACGGTCGTGACGGGCTACCGCGCGGCTACCGGATCAGGGTCCGCGACGGAGACGGCGCGGTCGGTGGTACTCGCGGCGGGGTTCCTCACCGTCGCGCTTTGGATCATCGCTTATCTCATCTCAGCGAAGCTTCGAATCGAATTGGACGCCGGATCACCGAGGCTCTCCGGTGTTCGCATGACTCTACGGCCGAGCATCCTCGAAGTTCTCGTCCTTCCCGCGATATGGACCCTCGCGGGCGGAACCCTCGGAGCGCTCTTGCATCAGCTGCGTCGTCGCACGCGCCCAGCTTGACGCACCCCCCAGGCACGACTTTCACTTCTGGGAGGCAGGTCACGCGACCATTGATGCCTGACGTGCCTGACATGTCAGGCGTGTCAGGCACACGCCACGAGACATCGACCACCCCGCACCCAAGCCGTTCTTCTTATGCTGGTTGCATTCATGCATGCAGCGCGCTCGCCCGGCGGGCGCGCGAGCGAGACACATCCATCACCGCCGAGGCAATCCGGCTCCTCCGCCGGGCACTCTCGATCGAGCGGCCCGGCCAGGCAAAGCTCATCGAGGCCATCCGCGCCGAACGCGAGCCCGTCCGTCCCGGAAGCCGCTCCGCGACGGACCTTCCTCCGTGACGATCACGGCCGATAGTGGCGGCGTTCGTCGTCGACGCGTCAGTCGTCGTCGAGTTCCTCGCGCCCGGCAGACACGGCGAAGCCGCCGACCGCTTCATCGGCGGCCTCGCGTGGGACGATCCGCTCGAGCTGTTCGCGCCCGACGTTCTCCTTCTCGAGGTCGCGAACGCCCTCAGACGCCTGACCGAAACGAAAGCCTTGAGCCATTCCGCCGCCGATCGCGTGGTCACCCGCCTCCCACAACTCGCGATCGCGATGGTCGCCACGGGAGCGCTCCTCGAAGAGGCCTGGCCGTTACGCCGCCGGATGACGATCTACGACGGCGTGTGCGCCGCAGCGCGGATCGAAGCCTTCACGGTCGACCAACCGGAGCTCGTCCGGCTACTCGACACCCTCGAGCGCGACGAGCGTCGCGACTAATCCGGCCGACCGCGGAACACCGCGGCCATCCCCTTGAGGAACGTGGGCACCGCGTTCCCGAGGAACTGCTTCCGGTTCACGACTGCCAGGAACGTGATGATGCCGAGCAGCCACACGAGCGCTCCGTGCGCTCCGTCCTGCCACGTCCGCCAAAGAAGCAGCGTGTAGCCGATCGCCTGGAGCAAGAACGACAACGCGACGTTCCGAGTGAACGCGAACGCCGCGAACAGCACGACCACCAGGCTCACGCCGACCAACGCCGGCACCCACCCCCACGCGACGAAACCAAGCAGCACGCCGGCTCCGACGAGCGTGTCCACCCACAGGTCGAACGGCCCGAGCCGGGTATGCCCCTCGGCCGCGCGCGCGGCACGGCCGTCGAGGAAGTCGGTCAGCCACCCGGCCCCGACGAGCACGGCCGCGGCGGCTGCGTTGTGGGCGCCGAGCACGGGGACAAGAACGATCGCGATCACGAGTCGCGAGAACGTGAGCCCATCGGCCGTGCGCCCGAGCGCGATCGCTCCGGCGAACGAGCGCTCCCCGCCCCCTGGTTGCATCGGAGCAGCCTAGCCGGTATGTGTCCCGGACGTCCGCGTGTCCAGGCAGTCGCAGACTACAAATGCCGAACGTGAGCCAGAAGCTCTCGTGGTGGACGACCGTCCTCGACGACCGGCCGGCCGACCAGGTCCGGACGCCGTCCGAACAACACGATGACCCGAGGCGCGTGCGCCGGGCCCGGCTTCACGCCGCCGTCGACCACGTGACCCCGCGCGCCGTTCGCCTCGAGCGCAGCGGAAGGAGCCACGAGACCGCCGGCGCCACCGGCGCGCAGTCGTTCGGCTTCGCGCCGGCACCGTGGATACGTTCCGGTCCCGCCGCGAAGCGTTCGATCCGCAAGCGTCGGACGCGCTTCGGGCAGCTCCGGGATGTCGATCGCCCACACCGCCCGGCGAACCCCCTCGAGGTCCGCGGGATCGGTGATCTCCTCGTGGCGAAGGAACTCCGCCCAGGCACCGGCGGGAGTGTCGGCGAGGTAGTGCGCCGGACCACGTCCGGCCTCGTGCCATCGCCCCGACGGCTGGGCGGCGCTCTCCCACACGAAGGGCCGGCGCGGGTCCGCGTGGCGGAAGACGATCACGTCGCCGGCGAGCCTGCCAGCGAGGAGGCGAGCTCGCGCACGCGCTTCGGCCCTTCGTCGTCGGGCGTCCAGTGGCGCGCGAGCAGGGCCGCAGGTTTCTTGCCGCCCAGCGCGGACCGGGGACGCGCGAACCATCGCCGGATGCCGATGTCGTTGTAGGCACCGGCCAGCTCACCGACGATGAGCGCCACGAAATGCAGCCGCTCCGCGACGTCGTCGGGCGTCTTCCGGGCGCCGCTCGCGTAGCGACGCGAACTCGACGGACTCACGCCGACGAGGCTTCCCAACAGCTCGGGCTCGAGGATGTCGACCAGCGCACCCCACTCGGTCTGGGGCACCGGACTCGCCTCGAGGTCGCGTACGGCCACCTCGAGCGCCCCCTGCAACAGCGCGGGATCCCTGAAACCCGGCGCCAGGACCGCCGCCAGCGACGCGCGAGCGATGCCCCGATCGGCGAGGGCCCGCGCGAGGACCCGAACGAGCTCCAGATCCAGGGTCAATGGTTGCTTCAGATGTGGCAGAAGCCCCATCGGCTCCATCCGGACCAGGAGCTTCGTGAGCGCCTCGAGCACCTCGGGCGTCGCGATCGGACCCGAAACGGACTCTAAACGGACAGTAGCCATCGTCCATATTCTATCCGACCGCGCAGACCGCCGCTACACAAATGACGTCGATCGGAGGAGCTCGGCCTGAGCACACTCCTCTGACCCCATGCAGATTCTGACGTATACGTCGCCCTTTAGATGTATACTCCCACTATGAAGCGACTGCAGATCTACATCGAAGAGGAGCTCGACGAAGCCCTGGCGGTCGCGGCGGCCCGGGAGAAGACCTCGAAGGCGGCGCTGATCCGTCGCTTCGTCGCGGAGCGGCTCGGCGGCCCGAAGCGCGATCCGCTCGACGACCTCATCGGCGCGCTCGACATCGAACCGGCCGACATCGACGACGTCGTCTACGGGACGTGAGGTTCGTCGATACGTCCTTCTGGATCGCGCTCCAGAACCGCAGCGACTCTCACGGCGACGATGCTGCTGCGATGTGGCGGGCGGGTCCCGGCCCCGTCGTCACGACGAACCTCGTCATCGGCGAGACGTGGACGTTCCTCCGCCGACGCGCCGGTCATCCCCACGCCGTCCGCTTTCTCGATCGCGTGGGCGCATCGCAGGTGATCAGCATCCTCCACGTCGACGAACCGACCGAGGAGGACGCGTGGCGATGGCTGCGCCGGCACGATGAGCGCAAGTACTCCTTCGTCGACGCGACAAGCTTCGCGGTGATGCGCCGGATGCGGATCCGTGAGGCCCTCGCCTTCGACGGCGACTTCGCCGCCGCCGGGTTCATCGAGGCCCGCCCGTAGCAGCGGCATCAGCCCCGGTTTGATGGTTGTTAGCGGATACGCTAACATCTCATCCATGACCACCGCCGCCGAGCTGCTTGTGCGGGCCCGGCAAGAGGCCGGCCTCTCCCAGGCCGCCCTGGCTCGGAAAGCCGGTATCCCTCGCTCGGTCCTCAACACGTACGAGCGCGGCAAACGCCAGCCCGGCGCGGACGCTCTCATCGCTATCTTGCGTGCCGCCGTCTTCGAGCTCCGCCTCTCTCCGCTCATCGATCTCGAGCTGAACGGGCGCCGGCTCGCCGAGGTCCTGGACCTCGCGGAAAGCTTGCCGTATCGATCGCGGCGAAGGCTCGCCTACCCCCCCTTCCGACGGCGAGCTGAATGAGCCTTCTCGGCGATCGACTGCTCGCCGTTCACGGCGCGCTTGCGGCCGCAGAGCTCCCACATGCCTTCGGGGGAGCGATCGCGCTCGGCTACTGCACCACGGAGCCGCGCGGAACGCGCGACCTCGACGTCAACATCTTCATCGAGCCGGAGCGCGCGAACGAGGTCTACGCGGCCTTGCCGCCCGAGATTCGCGTGACCAAAGGAGATCGCGAGGCTATCCGCAGGGATGGCCAGGCCCGGCTCCGGTGGGGCGACACTCCCGTGGACGTTTTCTTCGATACGCACGAGTTCCATCGAGAGGTGGCCGGTGCGATCCTCGAGGTCCCCTTCGAGGGCTCGACCATCCCGGTGCTCGGATGCAACGCCCTGGCTGTCTTCAAGGCGATGTTCAATCGAACGCAAGATTGGGCGGATATCGAGGCCATGCTCCGCGCGAATACGCTCGATTGCGAGCAGGTCCTCGCACGACTCCGCTCGTTCCTCGGTCCCTCCGATGTGGCGGTGGTTCGGTTGGCGGCGTTGTGCGCACCATGACCCCGGTTGACACTCGCAAACCAGTCAACCTAGGCTCGCCATGCCGACCCAAGATGGAGGTTGCCCATGCTCCGACGCCGGATCCGGCTCTTCGGCCCGCTCTTCCTCGCGTTCATCCTCGCCTTCACGGCCTGCACCAACGATGAGACGGGCTCCACCCAGGAGCCGACCAGCCTCCTCGACACCGTGAAGGCCCGAGGGACCCTCAACTGCGGCGTGAACAACTCCGTCCCCGGTTTCGGCATCGTCGATCCCCAGGGGGCCTACTCCGGGTTCGACATCGAGTTTTGCAAGGTCGTCGCAGCCGCCGTCCTCGGCGACGCGACCAAGGTGACCTACAAGGCCCTCACCGCCGAGCAGCGCTTCACCTCGCTCCAGTCCCGCGAGATCGACGTCCTGATCCGCAACACCACCTGGACCGCCACCCGCGACGGCAACGAGGGCGCCGGCTTCGTGACGACGACCTTCTACGACGGCCAGGGGATGATGGTCCGCGCCAACAGCCGCTTCGACTCCATCGAGGACATGGGCGGCGCCACCATCTGCGTGCTCCGTGGGACAACCACCGAGCTCAACCTCGAATCCCAGTTCTCCCAGCGCGACATCAACTACCGGCCGCTCTCCTTCGCCAGCGTCGACGAGATCCGCCCGGCGTTCACGGCGGGACGCTGTCAGGGTTGGACGTCGGACAAGTCCCAGCTCGCCGGCATCCGCTCCAGCTGGCCGGCCGGCGAGGGCGGCTCCGGCGCGCTCCGCATCCTGGACGAGACGCTCTCGAAGGAGCCGCTCGGGCCGGTGGTGCGCGACGGCGACACCGACTGGTTCGACGCCGTCCGTTGGGCGGTACTGGCGACGATCCTCGCGGAGGAGCTGGCGATCACGACGGCGAACGTCGACCAGCTGCGCACCAACCCGCCGAACTCCGAGATCCGCCGCCTCCTCGGCGCGCTGATCACGCCGCCGAGCCCGACGGCGTCTCCCACCGGGACAGCCCCAACGGCAACCCCGGCGCCGTTCGCGCCCGGCCTCGGCTTCCCCGACGACTGGGCTTACCAGATCATCAAGCAGGTCGGGAACTACGCGGAGATCTACAACCGGACGGTTGGCCCGTCCACGCCGCTCGGCTTGACGCGCGGCGTGAACGCGCTCTGGACCAACGGCGGGTTGCTGTACGCGCCCCCCTACCGATAACCCCGCGGGAACAATTGCCGATCGGGGGGCGAAGCGCCCCCCGCCGTGGCGCAACGTCCGCCTCCTGCGCGTCGTCGCTCAGGTGGTGTTCCTCGCGGCGGTCGTGGCGCTCGGCAGCTATCTGATCTCGAACCTGCGAACGAACCTGTCCAACCAGGGGATCCGCACGGACTTCGGCTTCCTCGACCAGCCGGCCGGGTTCCGCATCCCCGACTCCTCGTTCCGCGCGGAGCAGAGCGTCCGGGACGCGATCTTCACCGGGATGCGCAACACGATCGCGGTCGCGGCGGTCGGGATCGTGCTCGCGACCATCGTCGGGATCCTGACCGGCGTCGGGCGGCTGTCGCGCAACTGGCTCGTCCGCAAAGCCGCGACCGCCTACGTCGAGACGGTCCGCAACGTGCCGCCCCTCGTCGTGATCTTCTTCTTCTGGTTGGCGGTGATCTTGACGCTCCCGCCGATCGGGAACGCGGTCGAGTGGTTCGGCGCCACGGTCTTCTCGAACGACGGCTTGGTGTTCCCGTCGCTTATCGCCAAGCCCGAGGCGGACAGCTTCTGGCCGGTGGTCGGGCTCGGGGTGGTCGCTGCCGTCCTGACCTGGATCTGGCGGACGCGGATCTTCGACCGGTTCGGGAAGCCACATCGCCGGGTCGCGACCTCGACCGCGGTGTTCGCGGTCCTGGTGCTCGCTGGCTACTTCATCCTCGGGCGTCCGATCGAGCCGTCGCTACCCGAGCGTGGCGAGTTCGGCACCACCGGCGGGCTCCGGCTCAACCCGGAGTACGCGGCGCTCCTCATCGCGCTCGTGCTGTACACCGCGACCCACATCGCGGAGATCGTCCGCGGCGCGCTCCTCGCGGTCCCGAAGGGACAGACCGAGGCGGCGACCGCGCTCGGGCTCCCGCATCGCAAGCGCCTCCGCTACGTGATCCTGCCGCAGGCGCTGCGCATCGCGGTTCCTCCGATGGCGAACCAGTACCTCAACCTGACAAAGAACACCTCGCTCGCGGTGGCGATCGGGTTCCCCGAGGTCACCGGCGTCGTGTTCATCGCGGTCGGACAGGGCAGCCCGGCGCCGCAGGCGTTCGCGGTGCTGATGCTCGTGTACCTGGTGTTCTCGCTCACGATCTCCGCCGTCGTGAACGTCGCGAACCGGCGGCTTGTGCTCAAGGGACGCTGATGGCGATCTCCACGGACGCCCTCGAGCCGGTCCCGCTGCCGGAACCGCCGGTCGCGCGCCGGCTGCCGCCGCGCGAGTGGATCAAGGAGAACCTCCTGGCGCCCTGGCACAACGCGGTGATGACGGTCGTGTTCGGCGGTGTGGTCCTCTACGTCGGGTTCCGCGTGCTCCGGTTCGTGTTCGTCACCGGGAGATGGGAGGTCGTCCGGGTCAACCTCACCAACTTCATGGTCGCGTTCTATCCGCGCACCCAGCTGTGGCGGGTCTGGGTCGCGGTGTTCGTGATCGTGCTCGCGTTCGGGTTCCGGCTCGGTGCGGCGAGCATCGGGCGCATCCCGGTCGAGGGCGAGGGCCCGGCCTGGCGCCGCGCGCTCGCGCGCGGGTGGCCGCTCGCGCTCTTCATCGTCGTCATCGCGGTCCTCAGCGGATCGGGGAGGACGATCGGCCTGATCGCGGGGGTCGCCGCCGCCGGCGTCGCGGCGTACCGGCTCGGGATGCTGTTGCCGGCCCGGCATCGGAGGTGGGCGACGATCGGCACGCTGGCCGCGCTCGTCGCCGGCTTCGAGGTCATCGTCGGGTTCGGCGGGGTCGGTTTCGGCTCGTGGGGCGGGCTGCTCCTCACGCTGTTCCTCGCGGTCGCCGGGATCGCCCTGTCGTTCCCGCTCGGCGTGCTGCTCGCGCTCGGGCGCCGCTCGAACCTCCCCGTCGTGCGCGCGATCTGCGTCGCCTACATCGAGGTGATCCGCGGCGTGCCGCTGATCGCGCTGATCTTCATGGGCACGTTCGCGATCGGGTTCCTCCTGCCTTCGAACGTTCGGACCCCCGACGTCGTCACCCGCGCCCTCATCGCGCTGATCGCGTTCACCGCGGCGTACGTGGCGGAGATCGTGCGGGGCGGCTTGCAATCGGTGCCGCGCGGCCAGATCGAGGCCGCGAAGGCCGTCGGGCTCTCGCCGGTGAAGGTCACGCGCCTGATCGTGCTCCCGCAGGCGTTGCGCGCGGTGATCCCGGCGCTGGTCGGCCAGTTCATCAGCCTCTTCAAGGACACGTCGCTCATCGCTGTGATCGGCATCACCGAGCTCCTCGGCGTCGCACGTGTCGTGACGAAGCAACCGGACTTCCTCGCGCAAGGCCTCGAAGCGGAGACGCTCGTGTTCGCGTCGTTCATCTACTGGACCGGCGCATACTGGATGTCGCGGGAGAGCCGCCGACTCGAACGGCGGCTGGGGGTGGGAGAACGATGAGCGACGCCGGGCCGATGATCGTCTGCGAAGGCGTCGAGAAGTGGTTCGGCAAGTTCCAAGCGCTCCGCGGCGCCGACCTGAGGGTCGCCGCGCAGGAGGTTCTGGTCGTGTTCGGCCCCTCGGGCGGCGGGAAGTCGACGCTGATCCGGTGCATCAACCGGCTCGAGGAGCACAACCGCGGCCGCATCGTCGTCGACGGGATCGAGCTGACCGACGATCTCCGCGCGATCGAGGAGGTTCGCCGCGAGGTCGGCATGGTCTTCCAGAACTTCAACCTGTTCCCGCACCTGACCGTGCTCGAGAACGTGACGCTCGCGCCGCGACACGTCCGGCACTGGAACAAGCAGAAGGCCGACGAGATCGCGACGGACCTCCTGACCCGCGTCCGGATCGCCGATCAGGCGCACAAGTACCCGGCGCAGCTGTCCGGCGGGCAGCAGCAGCGCGCCGCGATCGCGCGGGCGCTCGCGATGCAGCCGAAGGTGATGCTGTTCGACGAGCCGACCTCGGCGCTCGACCCCGAGATGATCAAGGAAGTGCTCGACGCGATGAAGGAGCTGGCGCGCTCCGGGATGACGATGATCGTCGTCACCCACGAGATGGGCTTCGCGCGCGAGGTCGCCGACCGGATGGCGTTCATGGCCGACGGGCAGATCGTCGAGACGGGGCCGCCGGCGCACTTCTTCGAGGAACCGTCCGACCCGCGGACCCGGCGCTTCCTGTCCCAGATCCTGGAGGCCTTCTAGTCGTCACCCGATCCCAAGGACCCTTCGAGGACTCCGTTCTCCTGAGCCTCGCGGAACAGATCCGCCTCGACACCGACTAGCTGATCGGACGAACCACCACTTCTCGGCTGTCAGACAAAACGACGTCAAATTGTCTGACACGCCTTCGGGCCACCACCCTGCGGCGCCCGGCTGAATGGCTGACAGCGCGACTGCCGGCGCACCAGGGCGTCTGCGCAGGGCCCGGCCGCTTCGACACCGAATACCTGATCCATGGGGATCGCCAAACGCGCGCTGACGGTCGGGCTTCTCCTGCTTGCCTCGATCCAGCCCGCGCCGGCCGCGATCCCTCCGGTCCCCGACCCCGTCCCGCGCGCCGTCTGCGGGCCCGGCTCGATCCCCGAGAATGCCACCCAGGGCCGCGTCACGGCTGCCGACATCGCCGCCGGAACCGGGGGCCGCTGCAACCTCGAGATGATCGGCCACGCGGGAACGCTCGCCGGATTCCGCACGCACCGGTACATCGACGACGCCGGTCACGAGTGCGCCTTCTACGACTCCTCGCCGTACATCCAGACGCGACCGGCCACCTCGTTCACCAATCTCGACCTCACCGGCGTCCACGTCCTCGACATGAAAGACCCGGCACATCCGCGGTCGACGGTCGACCTCCGCACGCCGGCGATGAGCTCGCCGCACGAGTCGCTCAGCTTGCACACCGAGCGCGGCCTGCTGGCGTCGGATCTCGGGAACCTGCTCACGGGACCCGGCTGGGTCGACATCTACGACGTCCGGAAGGACTGCCGTCATCCGACGCTGCTGTCCAGCCTGCCGATCGGCGTGCTCGGCCACGAGGGCGGCTTCTCGCCCGACGGCAACACGTTCTGGGTGTCGGCCGGCGCCGGCGCCTACATCGATCGATCCGTTGGGACGTTCACGGCGATCGACGTCTCGAACCCGCTTGCGCCGCGCGTGCTCTGGACCTCCGCGAGCTACGCGATCCACGGATTCAACCTCAGCGCAGACGGCAACACGCTCTACGCCGCCGACCTCGGCGCGCACCGAGGCTTGACCGTGTTCGACGTGAGCGAGGTTCAGGCGCGCAAGATCGCGCCGCGCGTGCGTCAGATCGGGCACCTGACCTGGCCGACGGTCAGCCTTCCGCAGACGATGCTGCCGGTGACGATAAAGGGTCATCCCTACCTCGTCGGCGTCGACGAGTTCACGCACGACACGATCCGGAACTTCTTCACGCGCCAGCCGTTCTCGCGACCCGAGGACATGGTCGGCGCCGCGCGCATCATCGACATCGCCGATCCCACGAAGCCGAAGGTTGTGTCCGACATCCGGCTCGCCGTCAATCAGCCCGACGCCCGGGCGGGGCCACAAGCCGACGATCCGGGCGCCAACACGGCGACGGGGTACACGGCGCACTACTGCTCGGTGCCGCGCGAGGAGGAGCCCGGCATCCTCGCGTGCTCGTTCATCCTGTCGGGCCTTCGCGTGTTCGACATCCGCGACCCGCTGCACCCACGCGAGATCGCGTACTTCAACCCGCCGACCGGCAACGACACGCCGTACGCGGCGATGTCCGCGCCGGCCTTCGTCCCCGAGCGAAACGAGATCTGGTACACGGATATGAACTACGGCTTCTACGCGCTCAGAGTGACGAACGGCGTCTGGCCGAGCTAGCGGTCGACCCCGCTACCTGTAGCGAGGCTTGATCTTGGTCGGGACCAGCTCGACCCAGGTGTTGCCCGGCGCGAACACGAACGGTCGTCCGAGCGAGTCGACGAACGCGGTCGGCCGGTGGAGGGCCGTGCGAGACCACCGGCCGACGATCCGGACGCCGTTCCGGAGCAGGACCGCCTCTCCCGAGCCGACGAGTGCCAGTTCGGGCGTTCCGTGCGCCGCGGCCTGAGCGTTGTTCTGCTCCGTCGCGACGCGCATCACGAGCACGTTCGTCGCGCCGATCTGCGCGCCGGTCACGACCCGATGCGGCACCGACCCGTTCCACCGTAAGTATGTCTGCGTTGCGCCGTCCCAGCGCCACGTCGCCGTCCACGCCCCGCCGAACGGGATCGTGGCTTTCCTGCCTTTCGGCCACGCGACAGCCGGCGGCGAAGCCAGCGCGCCGAACCGGAACTTCGCCGGCGCGGGTGAGGTGTTCCGGTTTCGCGCGACCCGCCAGAGATCCTTCGTGCTCGTGAACAGGTTGTGCGGCGCGACCCATCGGCTCGAGTCCCGGCGGTAGATCGATCCGTAGGCGCCGTGCGGCAACGAGACCAGGTTCGCCTTGCGGACGGCCTTGAGCACGTAGCCCGCCGCGCCGCTGAACGCCAGCAACGGGCGGCCGTACTCGGCGAGCACCTGGAGGTCGGTCAGCCGGGCGCTCCGCACCGGCCCGACCTTCGACGCGTCGCGCGAGTGGAAGATCGCGATGAACCGTGTGATGCCGCCCTCGACCGGCTCCTCGTAGACGATGTCGGCCAGGTGCAGCCCAACCTGCGGGCGCGCCCGGGTGTGGTTGTCGATCTTCACCGCGAGCGCCGGCCGCGTCAGGATCCCCGCCGAGGCGAGCCGTAAGCCGGTCAGCGGCGCGAGGACCGGAGGCGGCGGAGTGGGTGAGGGTGATGCGGCCGGCGTCGAGCTCGGCGACGACGAGTGCTCGGCCACCGGCGACGATCCGGTGCACGCGCTCAGCACCGAGCCGAACGCGAGCAAGGCGATCAACGCCCGGCGGGAATTCGACGTGAGCCTCGTCAGAGCGAGACGATGCTAGCCGCCCCCCTGGAGGGACGCTTCGAAGGAGGTCGACATGGGCGTGAACGTGAACGAGATCATCGAGCGCGCGCGGGACGTGATGAACGTTGGACGCGTGTTCGGCGAGCCGATCCATCAGAACGGCGTGACGGTCGTGCCGGTCGCGTCCGTTCGCGGGGGCGGCGGCGGTGGCGGCGGTCCCGACCCGCGAAGCGGTGTGGAGGGCGGCGGGGCCGGCTTCGGCGTCATCGCCCGGGCCCGTCGGCGTCTACGTCATCCGCGACGACCAGGTCGAATGGCAGCCGGCGGTCGACCTGTCCCGCTTGATCGGTGCCGGCGCTGTCGTCGCGAGCCTGGCGATCCTGACTCTCCGAACGGCGATCCGGAAGCGCTCCCGCCGGCCCAGATAACACCTCGTTCGGGGGTGACAGACATGTCTGTCATGTCTGTCACCCCCGGAGACACCACAGCCGGCCGCGCCTTGTAGCCTTAACTGGTGGCCATCTACGAGCTGCTGGCCGAGCCGTCCCTGACGGCGCCGGTGCTGATCGCCTCACTGACCGGCTGGGTCGACGCCGGCGCCGCCGGCACCAGCGCCGCCGAGCACATCGCCCAAGCCGGCCCGACGATCGCACGCTTCGATCCCGACCGGCTCTACGACTTCCGATCGCAGCGCCCCGTGCTCGACATCGTCGACGGCGTCATGAAGGACTACACCTGGCCCGAGCTCACGGTCCGCCACGTCGCCGTCGGCGGTCGCGACATCCTGGTCCTCACCGGCCAGGAGCCCGACCTCGGCTGGCGGGCCTTCGCCGCGGCGGTGCTCGAGCTCGCGCTCAGGTTCGGGCTCGTCTCGAGTGTGAGCATCGGAGCGATCCCGGCCGCGGTCCCGCACACGCGCCCGACGCCGGTGCTCGCGACGGCATCGGGCCGCGAGCTGCTGATGGAAGGCGACCGTCTCCCCGAGGGGTTGCTGCGCGTGCCGGGCTCGGCGGTCAACCTCGTCGAGTTCACGCTCGGCTCCCACGGGATCCCGAGCGTCGGCTTCTGGGCGCAGGTCCCGCACTACATCTCCGGGCCGTACCCCGCCGCAGCGGTCGCGCTCACCGAACGTCTCTCACGTCACCTCGGCGTGGAGATCCCGATCGATCCGCTGGTCGAGGCCGCGCAGGCCCAGCGCGAGCAACTCGACGCGCTCGTCGCCGCGCAGCCCGAGACCGCCGCGCACATCGAGCGCCTCGAGCAGATCCTGCCCGACATCCAGAACGTGCCGTCGGGCGAATCGATCGCCGCCGAGATCGAGCGATTCCTCCGCGACCAACGCGAGGGCCGCGGCGGCAAGGCCTAGGACTTCGATCAGAGATATAGCCCGGCCGCACCACCCGAACCGCCCATTCAGCGGCGCGCTCGCACGCCCGAAACATGGGTGTGACCAGGGGAGATCGCAATAGAGGACGCGCCGTGCGGGTGGCGGCCCTGTTGGCCCTCGCCGTTTTCGGCGGCATGCTCACCACCCCGGCACGGGCTCCCGATGCGGTTACTCACCCCGACGAGGCGCCGGCCGGCGTCGACCTCAACGTGCGCCCGACCAAGGCCGAGCTCACCGCACGCCGGTTCGGCACCTCCGGATCCTTCCAGGCCGCGACCACCGCCGCCGCGTCGAGTGCGATCGCGTGCATCGGCGACGGCACCGACGGCGTCCGGGTCCAGGCCATCTACGCGCGAGCCTCCAACGTCCCCGACCGGTTCGCCGAGGTCGCCCCGCTGATCGCCCAGTACGCAGCCGACGCCGACCACCAGCTCAACGTCTCGGCCGGTCTCTCGGGCCAGGGCCGCCGCATCCGCTACGTGACCGAGGATTGTCAGCTCGACATCGTCCGGGCGGAGCTCACCGCGCAGGGCGACAACTCGTTCTCCGCGAGCCGCACCGAGCTGCGCGCGCAGGGCTTCAACCGCAGCGACCGCAAGTACCTGGTGTGGGTCGACGCCGCGGTCGGGATCTGCGGCATCGCCGAGATGTACTCCGACGACCGCGCATCCGCGAGCAACTGGAACAACTCCGGGAACATGTTTGCGAGGGTCGATGCTCCGTGTTGGGGCTACGCCGAAGCGCACGAGCTGCTTCACACGATCGGCGCCGTCCAGAACTCCGCCGCGCACTCGACCGACGCCGGGCACTGCTTCGATGAGAACGACACGATGTGCTACTCGGACGGCTCGGGCGTCTCGATGGTCTCCACCTGCCCGGCGCTTCCCTCGTGGCACGTCGACTGCAACCTCGACGACTACTTCAACGCCGCGCCGGTCGAGGGGAGCTATCTCGAAACCCACTGGAACTCCGCGAGAAGCATCTACCTCGCCGGATCGGCAGCCCTGATTCCGTCGCCGTCGATCTCGCTCAGCGCGCCGTCGAGCTTCTACGCCGGGAACCAGGTCGGTGTCTCCGCATCGGTCTCGGTGCCCGAGGGTCGTACCTCCACGATCGGTTGGACCACGACGCGCGCCGGGTGCAAGTTCACCGCGGCCACCGGCTCGTCAAGCTCCTTCTACTGCCCGGCGACGTTCACCGGCTCCGGCCAGATCGTCGCGACGGTCGTCGACTCGCTGGGCATGACCGCGAGCGCGACCAAGACCTTCACGCTCAAGAAGGTCTGGACCAAGCGAAAGACGATCACCCAACTGACCATCTCCGGCAAGACGCTGACCGCCAAGGTCGTGGACGCCCTCACCGGCAAGACGATCGCCGGCATGAGGGTGAAGATCTCCTACCGCCGCGCCGGCTCGAAGACGTGGAAGAAGATCACCGTCAAGACCACCGGCGCCTCCGGCACGTTCACCTACAAGGTTTCGCCGCCGAAGAGCACCTACTACCGGCTCGGCTCCTTCAGCACACCGACCTGGGCGTCCGACAAGAGCCCGAAAAGGAAGATCACGATCTGACCCTTGGGGCCCGCCGACTTCCTACGGGAGTGGCTGTCATGACAGACATGACTGTCACTTCCGGAGAGAGGTGCGCGCCTTGGACGTCGATCGCGTCTTCGCCTTCGGAGGGTCGGGTCTGCGCGCCAGACGCTCGGTGACGACCCGATCGGCCTCGCCGGTCGACAGCGTGTTGCCCGACACCGCGGCGAGGAACGGCTCGCTCGCCAGCGCGAACAGCGACAGATCCGCCTTCGCGGTGACCGTCGCCATCCGCGGCATCCCCCGCAGCAGCGCGATCTCGCCGAAGTAGTCACCCCGCCCGAGGCGCGCGGTGATCCTGCGGCCCACCGTCACGACCACCTCGCCCTCGATGATGACGTAGAACCGGTCGCCGTCCTCTCCCGCGCGGAAGAGCGTCGATCCCGACGCCACCGACACCGGCTCCATGTTCGCGGCGAGATGCTCGAGCGCCACGGACGGCAGGGCGCCGAACATGGGGATGCCGCGCAGCAGCGCGAGCTCGGCCTCGGGCACGACCGTCGTCTCGTCGATCCGGCGCAGCCGGGGCCACGCCAGCAACGCCAGCGCCGGCAGCAACGCGCCGACGGCGAGCAGCGCCCCTCGGATCCCGAGCCACGCGATCAGCCCCGACGCGAGCAGCGACCCCAGGCCGACGGTCGCGAACACCTGCGCCTCCAGGGCGCCGAACACGCGGCCGAGAACGCGGTTGGGAATGATGCGTTGCAGCATCGTCAGCCCTGCCACGTCGAGCACGGCGTTGCCCGCGCCGGGGATTCCGAGCAGCACCAGAGCCACCGCGGGATGCGGCATGAGGGCGACGAGCGCGATCGGCGCGCCCCACATGATCAGCCCGAGGCCGCACGGCAGCGCGAGACGCCGCCGCCCGATCAGCGCGAACGCCCCGATCGCTCCGGCGATCCCGCCGACCCCGAACGCGGAGTTGAGCCAGCCGACGCCGGGCTCGCCCATGTCGAGCAGCTCGATCGCCGCGACCACGACGAGCACGTTGAGGGCCCCGCGTACCAACGTCTGCGCGCCGAACAGGCTGAAGAGCAGTCGCGCGTCGGGGTCGCGCGCGACGGTTCGCACACCGGCGAGCGTCTCGGCGAGCACCTTCCGCTCGGCCGGCTTCTGCTGCACGAGGTGTGCCGCCTTGACCCGCGCCGAGAACGCGACCGCGACCAGCAAGGCGCCGCCGGCCGCGAGGAACGCAACGCCGGGGCTGGCGACGTCGATCAGCACGGCGGCCACCGCCGGCCCGGCGAGCCACGCGATCCCCTCGAGGATCCCCGCGACGACGTTGCACGCGACGAGCTGCTCCGGCGTCCGCGCGAGATCCGGCAACAGCGCCCAGTACGCTGGCCGCAGCAGCACCGCCAGGATGTTGAGCACGGCCGCGAGCGCGAACACCACCGCGACCGGCGCGCCGGTGAAGAACGCCAATCCGGTCGCCCCGGCGAGAGCCGCGCGCGCGAAGTAGAGGAGCCGCAGGAGCCACTCACGCCGGTACCGGTCGGCCACGACCGCACCGAACAGTCCGGCCACGCCGGCCGGCACCATCCGGATGAGCCCTACGAGGCCGACCGCGGTCGCCCCACCTTGGTCGTAGGCGTAGACGGAGAGGGCGACGAGGTAGGCGTTCTCCGCCGACGCGTTCAGCCCGAGCGCGAGCTCGAGGTAGCGCAGGTCCCGATGCCGGAAGACCTCGGCGAACGCGTCGAACGAGTGCCGGACGCGGGCCCGCAGCGCGTGCGCCTCCACCATCCCCCCTCGACGCAGATGGTTCTAACACGGTCCCAGGGGGGGTCAACACCGTGCCAGCATCCGCCGCCGCGGACGGGGTCCCACGAACCCGTCTAGCGCTTGAGCTTCGCGAGCATCTGCGTCCGGCTCGGGACCTTCACGTTCCGCACGGCCTTCACGAGCTGGAGGGCCCGCAGGACGTACCAGCCCGGATCGATCTGCCACTTGCGCAGCCCGAGCCGGGCCGACCACGGGAACGCGTGGTGGTTGTTGTGCCACGACTCGCCGAACGACGGGATCGAGAGCGGCCAGACGTTCCGGCTCTCGTCGCGAGCCTGGTACGCCTCGCGCCCGTAGAAGTGGCAGATCGAGTTGATGCTCCACGTTACGTGGTGAAGGAAAAAGATCCGCACCAGCGAGCCCCACAGGAACGCGGTCACCATGCCCCAGAAGCTCCCGGTCAGGGCGAGCCCGACGAGAGCGGGAAGGAGGAACGTCGCGAGCGTGAGGGTCCCGAAGTGCCGGTCGACCTTCGCGATCGCGGGCTCGGCAACCAGATCGGGCGCCCACTCGTTCCGGTCGGAGTTCTCGGAGGAGAAGAGCCAGCCGATGTGCGCGTGCGCGAGGCCGAGGATCACACCGCGCAGCCCCCCAGCCTGCGCGAGGTGAGGCGAATGCGGATCACCGTTCTGATCGGCGTAGGCGTGGTGACGTCGGTGTGTCGCGACCCACGCGATCACGGAGCCTTCGACGGCCATGGAGCCGGCGATCGCGAGCGTCACGCGCAGCGGCTTCACCGCGCGGAAGCTTCGATGCGTGAAGAGCCGGTGGTATCCGAGGGTGATGCCCAGCCCGGTGAACAGATAGAAGGCAAGCATGATGCCGAAGTCGGTGAGCGTGATCCCGGTCCCCCACAACGACACGATCGCCGCGATGACGGCGAGCGGCGGGAGGACGGTGAGGACGAGCGTGATGCGACGCTGGATGCGGAGCTGCCGCGCGTCGAGGCGGACGATCCCGCGTGTCGGCTCGGACGGCCTTTCGAGAAGTTGAACGGCCATGAGGACCTCCAAGTCCTCGGATGTCCCTTCCGGGACGGGGAGTTCCATGGGAGATCGAGTAGGGGGGGGGGG
>JBBDRM010000132.1 GCA_040905475.1 Actinomycetota bacterium | reverse complement strand
GGCCGGGGGCGGGGCGACCTCGGGGGCGCCCGACCTTGGGGCGGCGGCCGCCCGCCTTACCATCTCCCATCCGTCCATCGCTGGCGTGGATTGTCCCGGCACCGGGGCCCGCGAGCAACGAGGTTCGAACGTCCGACCGGCCGCGCCGTCTCGGCGGCGCTAGGATGGCTCGCGGAGGGCCGGTGGACGCATACGACCTCGCAACGCTGTTCGCGCACCGGACGGTGCTCGAAGGTCTCGACCCCGACGGCCCGCCGCGGCTCGTCGCGCTAAGAGGCGCCCCTGCGTTCGGTTCGCTGGCGTTGTTCCCGGGCTCGTTCAACCCGCCGACCTCGGCGCACCTTCTCCTGGCGGAGCGCGCCCGCCGCGAGGGGTTCGCTTGTGTGCTGTTCGTGCTGGCCAGGAACACGGTGGGTAAGGAGCCCTCGGGGATGATCCCGGAGGACCGCTTGCTGGCGCTGCGGTTCATCGCTCAGCGGGCTGGGATGGGCGTCGCGGTGTGCTCCTCGGGGATGTACGTCGACATGGCCGACGCCGCGGCGATGCTGTATCCGGGGGCCCAAGTCGCTTTCTTGATCGGCTCCGACAAGGTTTCGCAGATATTCGACGCGTCCTACTACACCGACCGCGACGACTCATTGGATGCGCTCTTCGCGCGCGCGCGCTTGGTCGTCGCCCCACGCACCGAAGACGGGAAGCTCGTGAACGAGATCCTCGAGCGGGCGGAGAACCGGCGCTGGGCCGATCACGTGTCGGTCCTGCCGCTCCACCCCGCGGTGAGCGACCTTTCCTCGACGAGGGTTCGCGGTTTGCTGCAGTCGGGAGCCGAGCCGACCGGACTCGTGCCGAGTGCGGTGGGGACGTTCCTCGGAGAGGTAGGTGCATTCGCTCCAGCCACGTCGGCGGGCGGGGAACAGATCGAACGCTACCGGCTGCGTGGGATGCTGCTCGACGCGTTGTGGGACGCGCGCGATTGGGCCGTGCGCGCCGCGGACTTCCGCGCGCTCTTGCAACTCGCGATCGATCCCGGTGAGGAAGGGAAACGGTTGCGCGCGATGCTCCAGAACGGCGGGGCGCGCGCGAAAGAACTCGCGGAGATGCAGTCGTCGTCGCGTTGAAGCGCGTCGCGACCATCCTCACGAGTTTCACGGTCTTGACGGCTCGCTCTCCGTCCCCATAATCCATCCCCAGCCTTCCCTCTTCCCTGTAACGGGCGAAAGCCCATCGTGTCGGTTACCGCGCCTGGGGTGCGCGCGGGAGGAGGATGGATGGCAACCACGTATGGGGGGACGAGGCGTTCCCGGATGTATCCGTTTCTCGAGGAAGCCTCGTGTCGTGGTCTGGACCCGGAGCTCTTCTACGCGGAGGGCGGCGCGGCCGTCGCGAAGGCGAAATCGGTATGTGCCGCGTGCCCGCTCCGGCCCAAGTGCCTCGAGTGGGCTATCGCGCGCGAGGAGTTCGGCGTTTGGGGCGGGACGACGGCTCGGGAGCGCGCCCAGATCCGGCGGCAGCGCGGCGTGCGGCTGGTGCCGGCCGGCGTCGGCTAGGCGCCTTCAAAGCGACCACGCGCCGCGTGCGGTCCCGAAGCTGGCTCGCCGCCGTTACGCGGTTACGTCCCATGTCCTTGGCCCGATAAAGCGCATCGTCCGCTGCGGCGATCAGTTCTGCGGGGTTCGACCCGTCGGACGGCGCGGTGGCCGATCCGATCGAGACGGTGATCCGGCGCCGGGGACCAAGTTTGGGCGCCGCGACCGTGTTCGCCACCGCTTGGCGAACGCGCTCGGCGACCTGAAGCGCGCCCTCTTCGTCCGTCTCCGGCAGCACGACCGCGAATTCCTCGCCGCCGTACCGGGCAACGACGTCGAACGATCGCACGGCGTCGTTTATCGCGTCCGCGACCTTTCGCAGCACGGCGTCCCCGGATGGGTGACCGTATCGGTCGTTCAGAAGCTTGAAGCGATCGATATCGATGAGCAGCAACGAGAGACGATGGCCCGATGTCCGCAGCGAGCTGAAGCGCTCGAGCCGTCCGGACTCGGAGGCGAGAACCCGCTGGAACTCGCCGTGGTTGAGCAAGCCGGTCAACGGATCACGCTTGGCCATGTCCCGCACCGACTCGTGGAGGCGGGCGTTCGTCAGCGCGAGGATCGCGTGGTGGGCGAGTGAGGAGAGCGCCTCGATCTCGCGCAGACGCACCAAGCCGGGACGGCCGCGCCGTCCGGTCCGCGTCGCCACGAGCGCGCCGTCCCGTCCCAGCGGGACGAGCACGTATCCGCGTGTTCCGATCACGTCGGTGAGGGTCCCGTCGCGGCGGGCCTCATCGCGCGACACCACGATCGGCGTCCCTGCTTCGGTCGCCTCGCGGATCGGCCCGCGATCCTCCACCTTGGTCCCGATGAGACCGGTCGACCCGTATCCTCCGCTACAAACGAATCCGCTCTCCTCGCGGAACAGGACCGCCGCGCCGGAGAATCCGAACCCATCAACGACGCCGCGACACAGGTCGGCGAGGATCTCCTCGAGCGACAGCGTGTCCTCGATGTCGAGGGTGACGCGTCTGATCGTGGCGAGCTCGGCGTTACGACGTCTCAGCTCGCGCTCGTTCGAGGTGGAGAAGAGGATCGCGCTGCCGGCGACGACCCACAGCGCGGCCATCGCCTGAAGTCCACGCGGGAAACCACCCGGGCTTCGGATCAACCCCGCGGAGCCGGCCACATCGAGCGCCAGGATCGCGCTGCTCGACAACAAGAGGAGCCGGACACCGACCGAGGATGAAAGCAAGATCCCCGCTGCGATCGCCTGCAGCGTGAAAAGGAAGACGAGTGGGCTGGCGGCCCCGCCGGTCGCGGCGGCCAGGCCGGCGATCACCGCAACGTCTCCGAGGACCGAGCACCAGACTGCCACACCGAGGATCCGCGGCATTCGGATGGCGAGCGTCTGCGTTGCAAGACCGAACGCGGCTTGCGCGATCAGTAGCGTGACGAGCCGGCCGCGCGGAAGAGGAGCCTCCGGTGATGCCGCCAGGGTCACGAGGACGAGCACCGGCGTCAGGTAGCGGACGGAGAAGAAGATCGAGAGTCGATCCGGGGTGAAGCCCCCGAACGGTCGTGCCGTCTCGCTCTGGCTAGAGGCGGAAGGTCCGCTGCTCATGGAAGGCCTTCCTCTCCTCTTCGACCTTGATCAAGCGGCCGGGGCCGCGTGCCGCTACGAAGAGGAGGCCGACCGCGAAGAGGCCGAGGAGCATCGGCGCCGCCACGGGGCCGGCGAGATCAGCGGCGCGTCGCGCCGCACGGGCGAATCCTTGACCGACCGCAGCGACATACGAGGCCGCGGGGACACGGGTGCTGCTGACCTGAGTTGACGGACCGGTCAGCCCGCTCGGCAGGAGAAGCCTGTCCGTGGACCACGAGCCGGTATGGGGCACCCGAGGCGCCACCTGCTTCGCGGGTGCAGGTACCGGCTGCTGCTTGCCGCCCAGGACGTCGGTCGGGGTGCCGTTTCCGCCGAGCACGTTCGAGACACCCTCGGTCACGCCCTCGACGACGTCGCCGAGATCGGTCGAGACCGGGAGCTCGCCGTTCAACAGCTCGTCGAGGTTCAGCAGGTCCTCCAGGTTCAGCGGCTCGTCCAGCAAGGGTTCGTCCAAGAGATCGGCCGACGCAGAGATCTGTGCGAATGCGAGCAACACGACTACAGCAATCAAGGCTCCGATACGCGTGCGGCGCGTCGGGCCTCGGTTCCGGCGTCGGATACCTGTCACAGGCCTCACCTCCAGGTCCTTCGGTGTGCCTAACGAGCGAGGCCATGGTCCTGTCGGGCTATTTCGAATAGTCCTTGCCCGGTTCGGTCTGCAGCGTCCCCTTCGCCCCCGCTAGAATCGTGACCTCGTGTCCCCTGAAGAGTCCCCTCCAGCACGACCCGAGCCCATGCTGACCGTGCCGCCGGGCACGATCGCACCGGACGGAGCTCCGGACGGAGCCGACGGGCTGGGCACGATCGAACAGCCGGCCAAGCTGTTGAGGATCGCGGTGATGATCCGCGAGCTCCTCGAGGAGGTTCGCCGGCAGCCGCTCGACGAGAATGCCCGCGAGCATCTTCGCGATATCCACGCGAAGGTGATCGCCGAGCTCAAGACCGGCCTATCGGGCGCGCTGGCGGAAGAGCTCGAGCGGATCACGCTGCCGCTTCCCGCCACGGGCGTCCCGAGCGACTCTGAGATCCGCATAGCCCAGGCGCAGCTCCTCGGGTGGCTGGAGGGATTGTTCCAGGGCATCCAGGCAGCGATCGCGACCCAGCAGATGGCGGCGCAGGCCCAGTTGATGGAGATGCGGCGCCGTGGGCTGCCCCCCGGTCTGGGACCCGTTCCCGGCGAGAGCCAGGAAGGCCCGCCCGGCCAGTACCTCTAACGCCGCGCTAACGGAGAGCGGCGGCCTCGCGGAACTTCTGGACGGCGCCTACCGTCATCACGATCGCCAGCACGAGCGCGGCCCACAACCCGAATCCCCGGCTCACTTTCACGAAACCGAACGTGAACTGTGTGACGGCCGCCCCCGGCGGGTCGATAACCAGGCGCAAGAACGTGAAGAAGAGCGTCGCCGGTGCGAGCAAGATCGTGAGCAGCGCCGAACTCTCCCGGCCGATCCGCCAGATCCCGAGGGCGGTCGGGACCGTCACCACCGCCGTGCCGAGCCCGAGCAGGGCCGCCATGATGCCGAGCGCTCCGACGTTCCAGGCACCGTCGCTCACGCTGACCCCCGGCCCGATCGAAGCCTCATACCACGGAAGAAACGTCGAGACGAAGTACCCGATGCTGGCGACCATGAGGATCCGGTCGGGCGCACTGAGGGTCCCGATACGTTCGCGGAGTGCGGCCCAGTCGGGCCCACCGCCGGCCGGGTCCGGTTCAGCGGGCGTGGGTTCGGGCGGCGGTTGGTCCATCTCAAGTGCTGACCGACCGGGCGTTTCCGCCCGGCCGGTGCTCTCACATCCCGTTGATTACTGCGCTGTCTTGTAACGCTGCCAGGCGCCGTAAGTCATCACGGCGGTGAATACGATCGCAAGATAGAGCCCGAACTTGGTGAAGCTCGTCTCGGTGATCAAGCGCAGCAGCACGAACACGAAAGCGCCGCCGCACAGCCCCAGCAGAAGCGGCCCGGTTGCCTGAACCGGCAGCTGCATCCCGACGGTGCTGGCAAGCACCAGAAGGGTGGCCGCGAGGCCCAGAAGGATCGCGATCACCGCGAGTCCACCGGCGCTCCAGCCCTTCGCGTTGGCCGAGAACCCGATCCCCGCGATGCTCCCGCTCACGCCGTACCACGGCAGGAACGAGTCGATGAAGAAGAGCAGTCCCCCGATCAGGATCAAACGCTCTGGCCCCTTCGCCGCGGTGAGCTTGCCCTTCATCTCTCCCCAGTCGGGCCCCCCCGCGCCCGGTGATGCGGGCGGTCCCCCTCCAGGCGGTTGATCCATGGCAGGCCTCCCAGCCTCGTCGGTCGGGACGCAGTGTCTCCCCGCTGAATGCGCAGGTCAAGGAACTCGGCATCGCCGGGCGACGGCGTTTGGTAAATGAACGAACTCTCATTTAACCTGAGCCTATGGCAAGACCGCGGGCGGCGAGCAAGGAGGCGATCCTCGAGGCGACCTTGGACGTCTTCCGTGAGCGCGGCTACGAAGGAACGACGATCCCCGCCATCGCGGAACGCCTCGGCATATCCCAGGGCACGCTGTACAACTACTTCCCATCCAAGGAGAAGCTTCTGTTCGCGTGCGCCCGCGCCGGCGGCACGCCCGGCGCGATCTTCACTCAGCTACGCGAGCAGGTCGGGATGCGGCCGGTCTCGGACCTTCTGGAAGAAGCGGCGCTCGGCGTCGTCCGGTTCCTGGAGCTGCGCCTCCCGGCCGTTCTCATGCGGGGTGCCCGCGCCACGTCCTCCGATCGTCCCGGAGTCGAGTTCCCGCGCCGAGGGCTGGAGGCGGTGCGCGACTACTTCGCCGCAGAGGTGGAAGCGGGCCGGCTCCGTGGGGATCCGGAATCGTTCGCTTGGTCCTTCATCGGCGGTCTCTTCTATCGCGCCTTCTTCGAGCGGGTGTACGGGTTGCCTCTCTCGTTCGAGGGGGACGCCGAACGGTTCGCGCGCGAGTGGGCTAGGGGATTCGCAGCGGCGGAAAGTCCGGTGCGCTGATGGCTCATCGCTTCATGCGGCTCGGACCCGACCCCGACGACAAGCCCACTCAGCCGGTCACCCGCGACATGCTGCTGCGTGTCGCCCGCACGTTCACGCCGCACTGGCGCAAGGGGCTGGTGGTCCTCGGCGCGATCGCCGCGTCGGCCGTGCTCGGCGTGTTCCCGCCGCTCCTGACGCGCTCGATCATCGACAAGGCGATCATCCCCGGCGATACGTCCCTTCTGAATTGGCTCGTCGTCGCGATGATCGTCGTGTCGGTCGCCGGCGGACTCGTCGGCGTCGGGCTGACCTACCTCAACACGACGATCGGCCAGAGCATCGTCTTCGACCTGCGGACGCAGCTGTATGGGACGCTCCGGCGGCAGGGCATGCGCTTCTTCACGCACGCGAAAGCCGGAGAGCTCGTGAGTCGCTTGTCGAGCGACGTTTCGGGCATCGAGGGCGTCGTCACAAGCACCGTTTCGCAGGTCCTATCCAACGTGCTCACCGTCGGAACGACCCTGGCCGTGATGCTCGCGCTCGACTGGAAGCTCACGGTGGTTTCTCTGGCGATCCTGCCTCTTTTCATCGTCCCGACAAGACGCGTGGGCAAGATCCGTCGTGAGCTCGCGAAGCGGCGACAGCGCCGCGTCGCCGCGCTGTCCGGCATCGTCACCGAGACCCTGGGCGTCTCGGGCGCTCAGCTCATCAAGACCTTCGGACGCGACGCGTACGAGATCGACCGGTTCGCCGGGGTCTCGGACGATCTGCGACAGGTGCAGATCCGCGAGTCGATGGTCGGCCGCTGGTTCTTCATGACGATCCAAACCTTCTGGGCGGCGGCGCCCGCCGTCGTCTGGCTCGCTGGAGGGCATCAGGTAATCGGCGGCACGCTCTCGATCGGTGACGTGATCGCGTTCACGGCGCTCCAGGGCCGACTGTTCATGCCGATCAACCAGATCCTGACCGTGCACATCGAGGTCCAGTCGGCGCTCGCGCTCTTCGAGCGGATCTTCGAGTATCTGGACCTGGAGCCCGACGTCGTCGAACGCATCAACGCGCTGGAGCACGAGTCGCCGATAGGACGTTTCGCTTTCGAGGAGGTGTCGTTCGCGTACCGAGCCGATCTTCCGGTCTTGCAGGACGTCTCGTTCGAGGTCGCCCCGGGAACGATGACCGCGCTCGTCGGGCCATCGGGCGCGGGAAAGTCGACGATCGCAGCGCTCGTGTCCCGACTGTACGACCCCGACCGCGGCGTGATCACACTCGACGCGATCGACCTGCGAGATCTCACGCTCACCTCGGTCGCGGACGCGGTCGGCGTCGTCGCGCAGGACACATTCCTGTTCCATGCGACGCTCCGGGAGAATCTTCTGTACGCGCGGCCGGAGGCGAGCGAGGACGAGATGATCTCCGCCGCGAAAGCGGCGCAGATCCACGACTTCGTCGACGCGCTGCCCGAGCGCTACGACACCGTGGTGGGGGAGCGGGGTTATCGCTTGTCCGGAGGGGAAAAGCAGCGCGTCGCGATCGCCCGCGCGATCCTGAAGGATCCCCGGGTGCTGGTGCTCGACGAGGCGACGTCTGCGCTCGACACGCGGTCGGAGCGACTCATCCAGGACGCCGTCGCTCGCCTCCTGGAGGGCCGCACGGCGATCGTCATCGCACATCGACTGTCGACGATCCTGGCCGCCGATCAGATCTTGGTGGTCGATGCCGGAAGGATCATCGAGCGGGGCCGCCACGCGGACTTGCTCGCCAAGGGCGGCCTATACGCGCGCCTGTACCGTGAGCAGTTCGGCGGCGAGCCCCTGGCTGAGGTGCTCGCGTGACCCCGGTGGAGGCAGCCTCCCGGCCGGCATCGTGCAGACCCCCTTGTCCCTCGCGGCGGCCTCTGGTCATATGGCGCCATGCTGAGGAAGATCATGGCTACGACCGACGGAAGCGAGCGAGCATACCGAGCCGTCTCGTTCGCGGCCTCGCTCGCCGAGAAGTTCGGCGCGGGGCTCTCGCTCGTCCACATCCGCGGGGACGGCGGCGAAGCTCCCGAACCCGTGCGCGAACAAGCCGATCGCGCCAAAGCCAAGCTCGTGATCCTCGCCCATGAGCGGCCCGACGAGGCGATCTGTGCCTACGCGGAGGAGGCCGACATCGACGCGATCGTGCTCGGCAACTACGGGATGAGCGAGCGCAAGCAATTCCTGATGTCCAACATCCCCAACCGGGTTTCTCACAACGCGCCCTGCACGGTGATCATCGTCGACACGCGCGACGATGCCTGGAAGCGGCGGTCCAAGCGCTGATGGTTCAGACCTCCGATCCGCTCGAGCACGAGCAAGCCCCGGGCACGCTGATCCGCCGGGCAAGCCGGATCGCCACCGTCATGGCGCGGAACGGGCTGGGCGACTTCTTCGGCAAGGAGGCCGAGGCTTCGGGCAACGTCGAAGCCGTGCACGAACGGGCGCGGAAGTTCCGCGACGCCCTTCAAGAGCTCGGGCCGACGTTCTCCAAGCTCGGACAGATCTTGTCGACGCGGCCCGACCTGCTGCCGCCGGCGTTCATCCAGGAGCTCGCCACCTTGCAGCAGAACGTGACGCCGCTGACCGAGGAGGAGGTCGTCGGCGTCATCGAGGAAGAGCTGCGCGTGCCGTGGGAGGACGCGTTCGCGTCCATCGATCCCACGCCCCTCGCCGCCGGGACGATCGCGCAGGTGCATCGCGCGGTGCTCGAGGACGGCGAACGGGTGGTCGTCAAGGTTCAGCGGCCGCGGGCGGAAGACGAGATCACCACCGACCTCGAGCTCTTGAAAGTGTTCTCGGAGGCGACCGAGCACCGCAGTCAGTTCCGCCGCATGATCGACGTTCCCGCGATCGTCGAGCACCTCTCCGAAGGGCTCCGCCGCGAGCTCGACTTCCGCGGAGAAGCGTCCAACATCGCGCGCATGAGCCAGATCCTCGAGCCGTTCTCGCGGCTGGAAGTGCCGAAGGTGTACGACGTGTTTACGACCCCTCGCCTGCTGGTGATGGAAGACATCGACGGCGTCGGCCTGCGCAACGCACCGGAAGGGACCGAGCGCCGGGAGGCGGCGCGTCAGCTCCTCGAGTCGTACTACCGCCAGGTCCTGAGCGAAGGCTTCTTCCACGCCGACCCGCACCCGGGGAACATGATCTGGCGGGACGACAAGATCTACTTCATCGACTTCGGGATGGTCGGCGAGCTCGACGCCGGGCTGCGCGACTCTTTGCTGATGCTCGTGATGGCGCTGTGGCAGGAGGATCAGCAGTTCGCCGCCGAAGCGATCCTGGCGCTCGCCGAGCAGGACGACGACACGAGCAGCGCGGGGATCAACGAAGCGTTCGTCGCCGATCTCGGCAGAATCATGGAGAAGCACCGCAACCTCTCGCTCAAAGAGATCGAGCTCGGCCCGCTGCTCACCGAGCTGACCGCGGTCGCGCTCAAGCACGACGTCCGGCTGCCGGCTTCCATGGCGTTGACCGCGAAGGCGCTCGCGCAGATGCAGCTCGCCGCGGCGGAGCTCGACCCGACGCTGGACCCGTTCGCGGTTGCCGGGCAGTACATGTTTCGTCACATCCTGGGAAAGGTTCGTGCCCGAGTGGCGCCCGGCAAGATGCTCTACGAGATGTCGAAGGTCCAGGCCCGAATGGGCCGGATCTTCCTCGCGCTCGAGAACCTCATGGGTGCGGCGAAGGGCGGGCGCTTGCAGGTGCAATTCCGCGGGACCGAGCGCCTCGAGGACTCGATCCGATCGGCCGGGCGCCGTCTCGCGTTGTCCTTCGGTGCGGCGGCGACCATCGGAGGGGCTGCGATCGCGAGCACCGCGGACGGGGTGCCGACCTGGCTTCCGGTCACCGGCGTGAGCGTCGGGGCGGGGCTCGTTTTCGGGCTGATCGTGGATCTGCTGCGGAAGCGGTAGGAGCGGTCAGGCCATCCGCTCGAGGCCGCGCATCATGCGCCGCTGTGCGATCAAGACCACCGGGACCATCAGGATGCGGAGGGAGCGCCGCTCGAGGCGAGCCAGTCGCCGTGAGAACCGCCCCATCTTCTTGGTCTTCTTAGTGCTCCGAGCTGCCATGACGACCCCCTTGATCCCCGGTACGCCCCGAACAATAGGGCTCGGGGTGCTCCGCGCCTAGGGTGGCCGCCTGTGAAGATGGGGGAGGCCACCCCCCACCGCAGGAGGCCGGGAAGCCGCCCGGTAAGGTAGCCCCGTGCCCCCGAAGAAGCCCTCGAGAGCTGCCTCGAAGAAGCGGCCGAAGCCGACGAAGCGGCCGCCCGCTAAGGCGAAGAAGGCCGCGTTCACCCGGGCGTGCTCCCGTTGCGGGCGGACGGAAGCCTGCGCCCAGGGCGGCCTCCCGGCCGGCTGGTCGGCCGGCATCGAGGGTCGCCGCGTCGAGTACCTCTGCCCGGCGTGTGCGCGCGGCAACATCCGCGCGATCGAAGGCCGCCTGACCGAGGAGTACTGGGAGTTCTAGCCGGCGCCGATCACGGCGCCGCCGCCGCGGAACGGAACGGTCACCGTCATCTGGACTTGGGCCACGAACGGCGTCCGGATCGACGAATGGTCGAGCGAGGTGGGCGAGACCTCCACGGCGATGGTGTGCCCCGGCAAGACGGCCCAGGCGACCGACGTCAGGTCGACCGTGAACGTCTGAGCTGTGTTCGACAGATTCTTCACGCGAAGGGGCGCGACCTGATCGTCGATCGCGATCGCCTCACCCGAGCTCAGGTCGATCAGCTTGATGAAGAGCGCCGCGTCGGGCCCGATCCCGGTCACCGACACGGTGGCCGTTGGGATGCCGAGCAGATGCGCGCCCGGCGGGATAGGAACGGGGATGCGGAAACCGTCCGGCGCCGGGCCGGCCTGCAGCGGCGTGCCGCTCGTCGGAACGATCGTGTTGACGAGCGTGCCGGATCCGCTCACCGGGAAGGCGGTCGTCGGCAGCGCCGAAGCGCTCGCGAACGTGCCGTCCTGGAGCTGGTAGTCGATCGCGGCGCCGGTGTCGCTCGCGGCATTCCCGCGGATGTACCGGTCGAACCACGCGAGCACCGCGGCGTCGATGAATTCGCCTTGGTCCCCGCCCTGGCAGGCCGTGCCGCCGCCGATCGCGTGGCCGCCGCAGAAGAAGATCATCTTCGTCGGCACGCCGTTCGCGGCGATCTGCCGTTGGTTGTAGATCGCCTGATTGAGGTTGAACAACGTGTCGATCGTTCCCTGGGTGAGCAGCGTCGGCGCTTGGATGCCCGGGATCGGCGTGCCGTCGGCGAGCGTGGCGCCGTTGATGTAGTGCTTCGGGCTGCGCGCGTCGAACCAGGCGACGCTCTCGGCCGAGACCTCGTTCAGCACGGCGCCTTCGATCAGCGCCTTGTGGATCTCGAACGCGAGGCCGCCGGTCTCGCCGGCGGGGATGCCGGCCGCGGTCCCCGTCGCGGTGCCCAGGCCGTACAGCGCCAGGTCCCACCCGAGCTTGTTGATGCCGCGCGGGAAGATCGCGTACGGAAGGTCGTTCCACGCGATGTCGGGCGCGATCGCGTCTACGCGATGATCCGCCGCCGCGGTCATGAGCTGGATCCCGCCGGCGTACGAACCGCCGAGCATCCCCATCCGGGGGTCGTCCGGTCCGTCTGTCTGGATCTCCGGCCGGCTCGCCGCGTACGAGATGAGTGCTTGCACGTCTCGCACCTCGAACTCCTGCGCGTCGACGTTGGCCTCGCCGCCCGAGGAGCCGAACCCGCGCTGATCCCACGTCAGTACGGCGTAGCCGTCGTCGATGAGGAGCTTCACGTCGCCGTCGTAGGTCGTCTGTCCGGACCCGCCCCAGCCGTGGGTCATCAAGATGACCGGGACCCGGTTGGAAGCCGAGGCGTCGGCCGGCAAGAACAAGTGGTAGAGGATCTTCGTGCCGTCGAAGGACTCGACGACGCCGTCGGTGATCGTGGGCTCGGCGGCCTGGGCCGGGACGAAGACGGCCAGCGCGGTCGCGCAGACCACGGCCGCGAGCAGGCGGCGATGTGCGGCTCGAAGCATTTTCGATTCCCCCTTGGTGGTCGAGCGGATGCGTTCGAAAAGTACAATTCGACCACCCGGTCGGAACTCCTGCCGGGGGAGTGCCGTTACGATGATCTCGAGATGAGCGCGTATCGGTTCGAGCGCGACCGGATGGTCGAGGTGGCGTTCGCCAAGAGCGCCGCCGAGGCCGAGGTCATCAAGATGACGCTCATCGCCCACGGCTTCGAGGCAGCCCTGTCGCCCGCGGCGGCGGGATACCCGTCGATCGACTTCGTCGAGGGCCGCCATGTCCTCGTCCGGATGGCCGACGAGCACGCCGTCCGCGAGGTCCTCCGGAAGCTTGCGACCGGGGACGCCGGCAAGCCGAACGACCCTCCGGCGGTCTAGAGCTGCTCGAACCGCGCGGTGAAGTGGCGCAGGAACGGGGTCTGGTGGGTGATCCGGTACCCACGCAGATCTTTCGAACCGGGCACAACCGAGCCTACGACCTCGGCGACGTAGTCGATGTGCGACTGCGTGTAGACGCGTCGCGGGATCGCAAGGCGAACCAGCTCCATCGGAGCCGCCTCCTCGGAGCCGTCGGGCTGGACGCGACCGAACATGACCGAGCCGATCTCGACGGTCCGGATGCCTCCCGCGCGGTAGAGCTCGACCGCGAGCGCTTGGGCCGGATACTGGGACGGTGGGATGTGTGAGAGGAACGATTTCGCGTCGACGTAGACCGCGTGCCCGCCCGGCGGGTTGATGGTCGGGATCCCGGCGGCGTTGATCTTCTCCCACAGGTACTCCACCGAACGGACCCGATACCGGAGGTAGTCCTCGTCGAGCACCTCGCGGATGCCGACCGCGATCGCCTCGAGGTCGTAGCCGGCGAGCCCGCCGTAGGACGGGAACCCTTCCGTCAGGATCAGGTTCGCGCGGCAGCGCAGCGCGAGATCGTCGTCGTTCATCGCGAGGAAGCCGCCGATGTTCGCCAGGCCGTCCTTCTTCGCGCTGAACGTCGCGCCGTCGGCGAGCGAGAACATCTCGTGCGCGATCTCGAAGGGCGTGCTGCCGGCCTGGCCGGGCTCTCGCTGCTTGATGAACCACGCGTTCTCGGCGAAGCGACACGCATCGAGGAAGAACGGGACGCCGTGGCGGTCGCACACGGCCCGCACAGCGCGCAGATTCTCCAGTGAGACCGGCTGCCCGCCGCCGGAGTTGTTCGTCACGGTGACCAGCACCAGCGGCACGCGATCGCGGCCGGTCTCGGCGATCGTCCGGTCGAGCCGCTCGACGTCCATGTTTCCCTTGAACGGATGGACGGTCATCGGCTGCGTACCTTCGGGGATCACCAGGTCTCGCGCGATCCCTCCGTCGTGCTCGACGTTCGCTCGTGTGGTGTCGAAGTGCGTGTTGTTGGGCACCACATAGCCTGGCTTCACCGTCTCGGCGAACAGGATCCGCTCGGCGGCGCGCCCCTGATGCGTCGGGATGATGTGTCGGAAGCCGGTGAGCTCTCGAACCGCCTCCTCGAACCGGAAGAAGGAGCGCGAGCCGGCGTAAGACTCATCACCGCGCATCATCCCCGACCACTGCGCCGCCGACATCGCGCCGGTCCCGGAGTCGGTGAGCAGATCGATGAGCACGTCCTCGGCCTTGAGCCCGAAAAGGTTGAAGCCGGCCTCGCGCAGCGCTCCCTCGCGCTCCTCGGGGGTCGTGAACCGGATCGGCTCGACGGACTTGATGCGGAACGGCTCGATGATCGTTCGGACATCCAGGGTCATGCTCGACCTCCCGCGACGTGTCGGCACATCCTCGCACCTCTTCGGATCCTTGCCGAAGCGTCGTAGACTCTGACGTGCGATGAAGGTGATGCTGCACCTTCGCGAGGGCGTCACCCCGGCGCGCTTCCTGACGGACCTTCGCGTCCGGATCCGCTCCGGCGAGATCGGCCGCGCATGGGAGGTCACCCGCTCCAAACCCTCGACGGTGATCCGTCGCGTCGGGCGGTTCAAAACAAGCCCCGTCACGCTCAAGCCGGCCCCGAAGCGACGGGCTGCATCCGATCATCGCCCGCCGGACATCGTCGCCTCGCTGTCGGGCAAGGACGCGGTGCTGGTGCTTCGGTACCTCGTGTATCTCCTCGCCAGCAAGCTCGGTGATCAGGTCGAAGGCTTCTATGTCCCGCTCGACGACGCCTAGGTTTTGAGCGCCACTTCGATCGCGTCGTAGAGAAGGCCCGGCGCCTCGATCATCGGGAAGTGCCCGACGCCGTCGAGCCGTACGAGCGGCGTCCCCGGCCGTTCCGACACGAAGCGCTCCGCCATCGCGGAGACGGCGATCGGGTCTCGCTCGCCCCAGACCACCGTGATCGGCGAGGGGTGGTCGCGAAGCGCCGCGATCCAGCGGCCCTCGTGCACCCGGCGCTCCTCGATGTAGCGGATCGTTCGCGGAAGGATCGTTTGACCATCATTCCGCGAGAGCAGCTCCCACTGAGCGCGAAGCTCTTCCTCGCTCGGCGGCGTGTCGCCGAAGATCGAAGCGATCGAGGGCCCGAACGTGTCGTACGCGGGCGAGATCTCGATCGGGAGCGGCGCGTCGTCCATCGCGAGGAGCATCTGCTGTCCGGGGGACAGCTGCGCCATCTCGATGTAGATGCTGCCGTTGGTGAGGACGCGTTTGGTGACGTCGAACCTGAGCTTGCCTTCGAGCGACCGCGCGTACAGCTCGGCCGCGATCGAGTCGCCCATGTCGTGGGACACGACCGCCGCCCGTTCGATGCCGAGCATCCGGGCGACCTCTTCGGCGATGGTCGCTTGATCGAACAGCGAGTAGCGGATGTCGGTGGGCTTGTCGGACAGCCCGAAGCCGAGCCAGTCGAAGGTGACTATCCGGCGTCCGCGCGCCAGCGGGTCGATGATCCCTCGCCAGTCGAACGACGACGTCGGGAATCCGTGGAGGAGGAGCAGCGGCTCGGCGCGCTCACGGTCGGCGGGGATGTCGACACAGAAGATCCGCCGGCCACCAACGTCGAGGTAGCGTCCCCGGTCCTCCCACTCCTCCACGAGCTCCACGGCGCGGGAGTTTAGCGAGGCGTCGTCCGCCCATGCCCTGTATGGTGAGCTGAGTGGGGGAGACGCGCTTCGCGAGCTTGCCCGATGCGACGGTCGCCTACGAGATCATCGGCTCCGGCCCTCGGATCGTTTGGTGTCATGGGCTCGGCTCGTGCCGTGAAGGGGACCGGGACGTGATCGACCGCCTCGCCGAGCATTTCACGGTCCTCGGCTACGACGCTCGAGGCCACGGTGACAGCCCACCGGTCACGGACGAGCACTCGTACAATTACCCGGCGCTGTCGGCAGACCTGCGCGCGCTTCTCGACTACGTGGAGTGGGAGCGCGCCGTTCTCGCCGGCGCGTCGATGGGAGCGGCGACGGCCGCCCGAGTCGCGATGGAGCAACCGGAGCGGGTGGTCGCGCTGATCCTGGCCCGTCCCGCCACCCCCGGCGGTCCGGCGTCTCCGCAGATGCAGCTTCTCTTCCGGATGGGCGGGGAAGCCATCCGCTCAGGCGGCTGGGACGCCGCGGTCGAGTTCTTGCTCAACATCCCGGAAGCGGCCGAGCAGCTGGCCAAGGATCCCGGCCGCCTCGACTCACTCCGCGTTGAGTGGTCGCGGCACGACCCGGCGTCGATCGCCGCGGCGCTGATCGGCATCCCGAGCTCAGGGCCACTCACGGAGGAGGTCGACATCGGCTCGATCACCGCGCCGACGCTCGTCATCCCCGGCGACGACATGCTCCACCCGACCGCGGCCGGCGAGGCCGTCGCCGCGCTGATCCCCGATGCGCGACTCGCAAGCCGGTTCAACGGGCTTCCGCGCGACGAAGAGACGCGCGGCTTCGTGCAGCTGATCCGCGATTTCGTCGCGGAGGTCTAGTCCGGACCGGGCCCGAGCCCAAGCTGACGGTGCGTTGCGCCCATACACCGATCCATCACCACGGTGAGGCCGCCTTCTTCGCCGATCCGCTCGGCCTCCTCGGACTCGATCCCCGACTGGAGCCACAGGACCTTCGCGCCGATCGCGACGGCTTGCCGGGCGATATCCGGAGTCTCCTCCGCGGGCCGGAACACATCGACCACGTCCACCGGCTCTTCGATCTCGCCGAGCGAGGCGTATGCCCGCTCGCCGAGGATCTCGCCTCCTTTGGGGCTCACCGGGATGATCCGATACCCCTGGGACTGCAGGTACCGCGGGATCCGGTTGGAGGCCTTGCTCTCGTCACCTGAGGCTCCGACCACCGCGATCGTCTTGAAGTCCGCGTAGATCTGCTTGAGTCCGTCCTGTGTCGGTGCGGTCATGCTTTCCTCCTCGCTAGATGAACCCCTTCAAGACGCCGGCCAGCTGCCGTTGGTGCTCCTGTCCGTCGAACTTCAGTAGTGGACTGGACGGAAGCGTGTGCTCGTCGACCCGCCCGTCGCGTCGCACGTACACGGCCGGACGGATGTCGCCGTCGGCGTCGGTCTCGACGGCGACCGCCACGGCGTTCGGTCCCGTCTCGTCCACGAAATGGGCCAGCGGCACGATCCCCTCGTCGACGATCCCTCGACTGGGATCGAAGATGAGCTGCCGCGCGAGATACGACTGCTGGTTCCAGAGCTCGGGCGCGTAGGTCGCCTCCGCGAGCAGATAGCCCACGAGGTCGCGGGCCGCTACGAGCGGACGTTCGGCCGCGAGACCGAGCGTCGTCTCCGCGATGCGCCGCGCCATAACCCGAGCGTTGTACCGGAAGCCGTGCACCGCAGCCGAGTTCGATGGGATCCCATACTTCTTCAGGCCGATGGAGCCTTGCGTTATCGAGCCGGCGAAGAAGACCCCGGGGACCGAGGTGCTCTCCCACCAAGGCGACTGCGCCGGGAGTCGTCCTTGGTAGAAGGTCGCGACGCCGAGCTGCGGCAAGTCCCCCAGGGGCGTCGCGAAGCCGGTCGCGGCGATCACATCGTCCGCGTCGATCACCATGTCTCCCGGCTTGGTGGTGCCGTGCAGCATCGCCCGGTACCCGGTCGCCGTCCGCTCGACGCGTTCGGTCGCCGCGTCGAGCACGACGTTCCCGCCGCCCAGAACGTGGTCCTCGTACGGTTGCAGGTAGCGAGCTCGCGCGGCCGCGGTCGAGTGCACCAACACCGAGATCCGTGCCGGTCGCGGCGACGCAAGCACGATCTGGCTGGCCCAGGGCAGCAGCCCGTCGGCGATCTCGAAGCCGGAGTTGCGTTTGCCGATAACCAAGACGCGCCTGCCCGCGTACTCGCGAACGGGTTTCATGTCGACGTAATGCGGAACGTCCTCGAGACCGCTGATCGGAGGCTTCCAGGGCTCGGTCATCCCGACCGCAACGATGAGCGCCTTGCACCGGTACTCGCCGTCCGACGTGACGATGACGAACCCGTTCTCGCCGTCGCGACGCGTAGCCTCCCAGCGGCAACCGTAGCGCACGTTCACGCCGCCGCGATGCGCGAAGGCCGCGAGACCGCGCTCCATCTCGTCTCGCGACGGGAAGTATGAGGTGCCGTCCATGAACGAAGGCACCAAGGCCCGTTGGCCGGGCTCCTCGCCGATGAGTGAGTTCCAGTCGTACCACTCGTACGGCCGGGTTCCGCGCGCGGCCGGCGCGTGCGGCTTCGTCCATGTGATCAGGCGCTGGAAAAGAGGGAACCGGCGGAACATGCCGCCGGGCTGGTCGTCCTCGGAAAGGATCGCATGCTCGACCCCGAGCCGCGCGAGCGAGTACGCCGCCTGCAGCCCGCCGGCACCGCTGCCGAGCACCACCACCGGGTAGTCGCCCGGTGGGAAGGGCCGAGCGTTCAGCTCCGCCACTGGTTCGACGCTCGGAGCCGCCGGGCCACGGCCTGGAGCATCCGGAACATCACGGTCGGGTGTGTTTGGAGGAAGTCGCCGAGCAGGGGCCCGGGGAGAACGACGCATCGGAGCGGGGCGGCTGCGACGACGTCTGCCACGGGCGGCTCGCCCAGCAGCAACGACATCTCTCCGAAGAAGTCGCCGCGAGAAAGGCGTGCGCGGTCGCTGCCGTCGATCTTCACCGTCGCTTCACCGTCGAGGATCACGTAGAACCCGGCACCGGTGAACCCCTGCCGCAGGATCCGCTGACCGGCGGAGAACCACTCCTCCTCGAACGTGTGCGACACCTCCTGGAGCTCAGGGCGCGACAGGTCGGCGAACAGCGACAGGCCGCTCAGGACGTTCGTGATGTCATCGGTTTCGGGCACCAGGCGCTCCCTTCGCTTGCGAGCCCGGCCAATCTACCGTTCCGCGTTGAGTGCTGTCTCGCCGCGAGTCGCGCGCCGAGCCCGGCGCGTGCGAAACTGCCCAGCCGTGAACGACGCGACGACGACGCAGCGCATCGAGCGGCTCCGATCGGTGCCCATCTTCTCGGAGCTCGACGACGTGGGGCTGAGCGCCATCCTGGCCTGTGCGACCGAGTTCGACGCGCCGGCCGGCCATGTTCTCGCCGAGGCCGGGATGGCCGGTGCCGGCTTGTTCGTGATCGAGGAGGGGAGCGTCACCGTCGAGTTGCCCGGCCATCCACGCGAGCTTGGGCCCGGCGACTTCTTCGGTGAGCTCTCGCTCCTGGTCCCCGAAACGCCGCGCGCCGCGCGGGTGCGGACCAGAACGAAGGCACGGTGCCTCGCTCTTTCGCGTCACGACTTCGAGGGGTTGCTGGAGTCGCAGCCAAAGATGGCGCTCGGGATGCTCCGCGTCTTGGCGCGGCGCATCCTCGACCCGGCGCACTAGCCTCAGCGGTGGGGCTCCTGGCCGATCTCGCCGCCGCGATCGCGGCGGGGGAACAGACTTCGGAGCGAGCCGTCGGGTCGGCGCTCGCCGCCGCCGAACGGCTTCAGCCGATCCTCAACGCTTTCACCGTCCTGCGGCACGACGACGCGCGAGCGGAGGCGAACGACGCCGACCGGGCCGCTCGATCGGGAGCGAAAGATCGGCCGTTGCTGGGGGTGCCGGTCGCGGTGAAGGACCTCTACGACCTGACCGGAACGGTCACCAGTGGCTGTTCGCGCGCCTATCTCTCGAACCAGCCTGCGACCGTCGATGCCCACGCGGTCGCGGCCCTGCGCCGCGCCGGCGCGGTGGTGATCGGCAAGACCAACATGCACGAGCTGGCGTTCGGTGCGTCGACCACGGTCTCGTGCTTCGGGCCGGCGAACAATCCATGGGACCCCGAGCGGATGCCCGGCGGCTCGAGCGGAGGCTCCGCTGCGGTCGTCGCGGCTCGCATCGTCGGCGCAGCGCTGGGGAGCGATACCGGCGGCTCGATCCGCATCCCGTCGTCCTTCTGTGGAACGACCGGCCTCAAGGTGACCGGGGGCTCGCTGCCGCTCGACGGAGTCTTGCCGATGAGTCCCTCGCTCGACACTCCCGGTGGCATCGCCTCCGATGCCATCGATCTCGCGCTGGTGCACGGCGTTCTCAGCGGCGAAGCCGTCCCGATCCGGCCCGCGCAGCCGCTCGAAGGGCTCCGGTTGATCGGCGTACCGACGGACCACTTCTTCCAAACGATCGATCCCGAGGTCGAATCCGCCGTGCGTGCGGCGATCGACGTATTCGCCGCCGACGGGATCGAGATCCGCGACGTACCCGTCCCGTGGGCCTCCGAGGCCGACGATTCCTGGTTGGTGCTGGCGCTCGCCGAGTTCGGGCGTGCCCACGCGGCGCTCCTGGACCGCTTGGACGATCTCGATCCGGCGATCCAGATCACGTTGCTCGCCGGTGCCGCGATCACCGCGGAGGACGAACGAACCGCACGCGATCGCGCGACGATGGCGCGCAATGCGTTTGCTTCGACGATGGCCGACGTGCAGATGCTGGTAACCCCCACCACGCCGTTCTCTGCCCCTCGCCACGACGAGGCCACGATCACGGTCGCCGGGGTCGAGGTGAACGTGCAGCTCGGCGCGCAGTCGCACCTCACCCGGCCGATCAGCACGATCGGGGCGCCGGCCGCCTCGCTCCCGTGCGGCGTGACCTCCTCGGGCCTGCCGATCGGGATGCAGCTCGTTGGACGGATGGGCGGCGAGCGTCATCTGTTGCGCGCTGCGGCTCGCTACCAGGACGAGACCGGCTGGCATCGGCGGCTCCCACCGAACTCGGCCTGAGGAAAATGGAACGGGCCGGCGGGGGGTATGCCGGCCCGTTCCGGAGGTCGATCTCAGCCCACGAGCCTGCGACGCGCGAGCGCAGCCAGCGCGGAGATCCCGAGGGCCATGGTGACGGGCAGCGCCGCGCCGTCGCTTGCTCCGGCGCCTTCGTCGCGAGAGTCCTGCGCGAGCGAAGCGTTGAGCGGAAGGTCGATGGCGGCCCCGCGCTCGAAGGCGCAGAAGGTTTGGTTGGACCACTCGGTCGCCGTCTCGTAGCCGGATGCGGTAACCGTTAGCAGCGCCTGCACGACCACCGGCTGCTCGTCCGCCGGCCCCGGAGCGGGCTGCGGCTCGATCGGCTCCGGGAGCGGAACCGGCTCGGCGGTCCCGGGAGCCGGATCGGGCTCGATCGTTCCGGGCTCTGTGCCCCCACCCGTCCCCGGATCGGGCTCGACGGGTGCGGGCTGCGGCTCGACGGAGGGCGGCGCCGGTTCAACGATGACTGTGCTGCCGCCGGATCCCTGCGAACCGGGTTCGGTCTGGCCTGACGACGGGGGCGCGCCGCCGCCGGAGGCCGGCTCGCTCCCGGGAGCGCTTCCTGATCCTCCCGTGTTGGCATCGCCCGACGATACGGTGCCGTCGGACGAGATCGCGGCGTCGGGCGGGAGCGGCTTGTCGTCGACGGCCACGCCGGGGTCTTCCAGGAAGGGAAGCGGCTGCGGCTGTGAC
>JBBDRM010000131.1 GCA_040905475.1 Actinomycetota bacterium | reverse complement strand
GGTTCGTGTCCGTTCTGGCTCATGATCATCTCCTTGGGAGGTCAGCCGATCGTGCGCAGGGCTTCGGCGGGAGAGAGCCGGGCCGCGCGCCAGCCTCCGACCGCGCCGGCGAGGAGTCCGCCGATCACCGCGAACGCCACACCGAGCAGGAGCGTCATCGGGCGCACCGGCGCCGACAGCTGGATCGTCGAGGTCTTCGAGACCGCCTCCGCGGCCTGGCCGAAGAGCTGCGAGAAGGTGGACCCCGTGAACCCCGGCACACCGGAGCTCGTCGCGGAAAGCGCGGGGGTGAACTGCCCTACGGCCCACGCGGCTGCGAACCCCAGACCGATTCCGGCGACGCCGCCGAGGACGCCGATGCCGACGGTCTCGGCGAGGATCTGCCGGACGACGCGTGCCTTGCTCCAGCCGATCGCGCGCAGGGTGCCGATCTCGCGGACCCGTTTGGCGATCGAGGACAGGGTCAGCAGCACCGCGATCGCGAAGGCGGCGACGAGCACGATCACGCCGAGCGCGCCGCCGAGCCGGCTCGCGAGGTTCTTCGCGTCCTTCAGGCTTCCGGTCACCTGGTCGGCGAGCGACGCCGTAGTGACCACCTGCGCGCCGGGAAGCGCCTCGGAGATCTGTTCGGCGACCGCGTCGACCGATCCGGCGTCCTCGACCTTCACGAGCACCTGCGTCACCCGGCCGTCCTTCCCGGACAGTTCTTGGAGCGTCGTGAGCGGGAAGTAGATGTCGGCGGTGTTGCCCGTCAGCGTCGGGTCGACCAGCCCGACGACCGTGTACGTCTTGCCGTTGATCGGGATCGTCGAGCCGACCTTCAGGCTGTTCTTGTTCGCGTACGCGGTCGCCACGAGCACGTCCGTCGTGGCGCCTTGGGCGATCCAGCGGCCTTCGGTGAGCTGCTCACGCGTGACCAGGCCGGCGTCGGGGCTCGCGGGGTCGATCCCGGCCGCGGTGTAGCTCGTCGTCTGGATGTCGGTCGTCGGGGGGTTGACGACCTGCTGGATCGTGCGGAGCGGCGTGATGACCGAAGCCTGGTACTCCGTGAAGCGCTTGGGGAGGCACTCGGAGAACCGGCCGCCGCCCGCGCCGCCGCCTGGCGGCCCGGAGCCGGGCGCCGGCGCCTCGAAGCCGCCGTTCTCCTGGACGCACGCGCGGAACGCTTCCTCTTCTGCCTCGGTCATCGGCTCGGGGCGAACGGTGGCCGTGATCGTCTCCCCGCCGGTCTCGATCTCGGCGACGATCTCCGGCACGGTCCCGGTCTGGTGCTGGACGAGGAGCGTCAGGCCGGATGTGGCGGAGGTCACGCCCTCGATCGCGGCCACGGTCTCGAGCGCGTCGCCCGGGAAGCTAAGCAGGGTCGCCGACAGGAAGAAATCGCGCGTGAACTGATCGCCCGGGTCGCCGAGGTTCGCGAGGTCGGTGAGGAGGTTGGAGTTCTCTTCGAGCAACGCGGCGGTGTCCTCGTCGTTGAGGAGTTCGTTCTGGCCGCCGCCGGGCCCGCCGCCGGGCCCGCCGCCTATCCCGGGGCCGAAGAACCCGCCGCCGCCTCCGTTCTGCTGCGGCGTCGCCGTCGCGGTCGGGGTCGGATCGGTGGTCGTGCTCGCCGCCGTGGAGCCCGCGACGCGCGTGACGAGGATGTCGGTGCCGATCGAGGAGAGCGGCGCGAGAACCTCTTGCTGGGCGTCGTCGAGTCCCTGCGACACGCCGATGATGCCGATGACCAGCCCGACTCCCGCGGCGAGGCCCAACGCGGTCAGCACCGTCCGCCCAAGCCGGCGCCGCAGCTCGTTCTTCGCGTAGCTCAAGCTCGACATTGTCTTCCCTCCCGATCGCGTTTGGCGTCTCGAGGAAGCCAATCAGTCGAGCCTGGGATCTGGGTGCGGTCCGCCTGGGAGGATCCTGTGAATCGGGGACCTGGGAAACCTGTCAGTCACCCCACAGGGCGTTCTCAGACAGCTCCCAGGAAACGTCTCTACCATCGGCGTGGGAGGTGGGAAACGAGGTGAACGACCAGGCCAGGGTGCTCGTGGTGGACGACGAGGAGAACATCACCGACCTCGTCGCGACCGCGTTGCGGTACGCGGGGTTCGACGTGGAGACGGCGACTTCCGGGCGGAAGGCCCAGGAGGCGGTGGGAACCTTCCGCCCGCATCTGATGATCCTCGACGTAATGCTCCCGGACGTGGACGGCTTCGAGATCGCGCGCCGGCTGGTCTCTGCCGGCGAGAAGGTCCCGATCCTGTTCCTCACCGCCCGCGACGGCACGGACGACAAGATCCGCGGCCTCACGCTCGGCGGCGACGACTACGTGACGAAACCGTTCTCGCTCGACGAACTGATCGCTCGAGTGCACGCGATCCTCCGCCGCTCCAACGGGCCCGCGCAGCGCGCGGCGCGCCTGGCGGTCGCCGACCTCGAGCTCGACGAGGAGACGCACGAGGTCTGGCGCGCCGGCAACGAGATCGAGCTCACCGCGACGGAGTTCAAGCTTCTTCGCTTCCTTCTCCAGAATCCCCGCCGCGTTCTGTCGAAGGCGCAGATCCTCGACCACGTCTGGAACTACGACTTCGGGGGAGACGTCAACGTCGTGGAGACGTACGTCAGCTATCTCCGCAAGAAGGTGGATCGCTTCGACCCTCCGTTGATCCAGACCGTCCGTGGAGTCGGATACTGCTTGCGGCTCCCGCGAACATGAAACCGCTTTCGCTCCGGGGCAGGCTGCTCCTCGCGAGCGTGATCCTCGTGGCATTCGGGCTCGTCGCGGCCGAGGCGGCGACCTACGTCATGCTCCGGTCGAACCTCGTCGGCCGGATCGACGATCAACTGCGCGGAGTCGCCGACCGTGCGTTCGATCCCCGGGTGCCGCCGGGCGGAGTAGGTCCGGGCCGTCCCGACTTCGGCGGGCCCTCGCCCGACGGACGTCGGGAGGAGTTCCCCGTGACCTACGCCGCGAGACTCGACGCAGAGGGCAACGTCGTCGAGACGAGATCGTTCGGCTTCGGGACGGTCGGCGCCGTCCCCGAGCTGCCCTCCGGCCTCCCCGGTTCGTCGTCGCCCAAGAGCAAGGGTGTGAGCGTGCTCTTCACCGCCGGCTCCGATGCCGGCCGGTACCGCGTTCTCGCCTCGGCCGACGAGGACGGCGGCGGGACGATCGTCGTCGCACACCCCCTCGAGGACGTCGATGCGACGCTCCAGAAGTTGCTCCTCGTCGAAGGGATCGTGACCGTCGCCGTCCTGGCGAGCGTCGCGGCTCTGGCGCTGTGGCTCGTCCGGCTCGGGCTTCGCCCGCTCACCCAGATCGAGAACACGGCGGCGCACATCGCCGACGGCGATCTCTCGCGACGCGTCGAGCCTGCCGACGAGCGGACGGAGGTCGGGCGGCTCGGCCGCGCGCTAAACGTCATGCTCGAACGGATCGAGGCGGCTTTCACCGAGCGGCAGGCGTCCGAGGCCCGGTTACGGCGGTTCGTGGCCGACGCCTCGCACGAGCTCCGGACCCCGCTGACCTCGATCCGCGGGTACGCGGAGCTGTTCCGGCACGGCGCCGACGAACGGCCCGAGGATCTCGCGAAGACGATGCGCCGCATCGAGGACGAGTCGGCCCGGATGGGCACGCTGGTTGAGGAGCTCCTGCTTCTCGCGCGCCTCGACCAAGGCCGGCCGCTGGAGTGCATGCCCGTCGACCTTGCGAAGATCGCCGCAGACGCGGTCGAGGATGCGCGCGCCGTACAGCCCGACCGCTCGATCGAGCTCGAGCGGCTCGGATCGGTACTTCTGGAAGGCGACGAGGCGCGGCTGCGCCAGGTCGCGGCCAACCTGCTCTCGAACGCGCTCGAGCACACACCGCGCGGCACGCCGGTGCGCGTGCGCGTCGCGCGTGAAGATCGCGCGGCGATCCTGACGGTCGCCGACGGGGGACCCGGGCTGGACGCGGAGAACGCCGCCAAGGTCTTCGATCGGTTCTTCCGCGTGGATCCGGCGCGCTCGCGCGACAACGGCGGCGCGGGGCTCGGACTGTCGATCGTTGCCGCGATCGTGCGTGCGCACGATGGGAACGTTTCTGTGCTGACGGCTCCCGGGGAAGGCGCGCGGTTCGTCGTCTCGATCCCGCTCGACGCCGGCAGATCCCACAGCAAGATCGAAGCGGAGCCTCAGGACCCTCACAGGCCCCTTTCCTAACATCGCATCACGAGATCGACACGACACAGTGGGGACGAGAACATGACAGGTCGCTGGAAGCGCCGGCTCGTGATCGGAGGGATCGTCGCCGCAGCGGGTGTCGTCGGCGGGCCGTTCCTGTACTTCAACCTCATCGCCGAGGATGCGCCGCCGGTGCTCACGATCGGAACCACGACGAACGCTCCGACCGTCGCCGCACCCGCAACGATCGACGGAACGTGGAACGTTACGAGTGACTCTGTGGTCGGGTATCGCGTGAAAGAGATCCTGTTCGGTCAGAGCAAGGAGGCCGCGGGCCGCACGAACAAGGTCACAGGATCGTTCGTGCTGAGCGGGACGACGGTCTCGGAAGCGAGCTTCACCGTGGATATGGCCTCGGTCACGAGCGATCAGAGCCGCCGCGACGGCCAGTTCCGCGGCCGCATCATGGACGTGTCGTCCTTCCCGACGTCAACCTTCGTCCTCTCGTCGCCCATCGAGTTGAGCGCTCTGCCGGCCGAAGGCGTCCAGGGAACTACGACGGCGACCGGGGAGCTGACCCTGCGCGGCACGACCAAGACGGTGACGGTGGAGCTCACCGGTCGCCGGAACGGTGGGTCGATCCAAGTCGGCGGGTCGATCCCGATCGTCTTCGAGGAGTGGGACATCCCGAACCCGAGCGGGGGACCGGCGCAGACCTCCGACGAAGGTGTGCTGGAGTTCCTCCTGGTGTTCACGAAGTCGTAGCCGTCAATCAACAACGTCGAGGGGGTGCCCGCGGGCACCCCCTCGATGCTTCCTCCGAACGACGTCAGCCCGTGATGCTCACCAGCGTCGATACGACCTCCTCGACACCGCTCGCGTAGCTCACGGTGCCGAAGTAGCGCACGCCGGCCGAGAGGCCCGACCACCCGAGGGTGAGCGTCGCCGTCTCGCCGGATACCGCTGCCGCCGGCCCGGTCACGGTCATGTTGCCCGCGGCCGCATCCCCGAGGACCCAGTTGAAGAGGGTGTAGTTCGAATCGGGTCCGTCGGTTTGCCAGCCGTGGACGATGACCTCGTAATCGCCGGGCACCGGGAACGTGAGGTCGATCGTTTCCTCGGCGGTGCCTCCGGCGCTGAAGCCGGCGAAGTTGCCGTCGGGATCGAACAGGTAGAGGTCGAGGTCGTCCGCTCCGTCCGTTTCACCGTCGATCGTTCTCACCCGCAGATGCCGGGTATCCGCCGGAACCGAGACGGTGTGCGACGTGATCCCGACGCCGGTCTCGAGTGCCGTGTTGATGTCGTTCGCCGGGTCGTCGACGACGTTGCCGGCCTCGGTCGCCGCGGGGATCAAGCCATGCGGGTCGGCCGAGAACGGGCCGGTGAATCCGAACGTGATGTCGTAGTCGAGCGAGCCCGATGTGCCCGTGAGCGAAAGCTCCGAGGGCGCGGATAGCGGGACGGGCCTGATCGCGATCGGGCTGCGCACGTCATGCGTTCCGTTGCTCCAGGTGAGCGATCCGAAGGTCCACACATCGGAGGGAGCGCTGACGTTGGTGAACTTCACGGTGTACGTTGCCGGTTTCCTCGGCGCCATGTTCAACGTCGAAGGAGTGACCTCGACGTTGATGCCTGGGGGAGCGTCGACCGTCACGTTGTAGGTGCCGGCCGGGCCGACGTTGGTGACCTTACGGGCGACGGTCTGGATCCCTGCAAGGCCGTCCACCCCGATCGACGCGAGGTTGAGGTCGCTTGGGTCGACCGAGCCAGCTCGCCTGCACGTCGATCCGTTCGGATTCAACGCCCCCGCACCACACAGGAACGCCAAGTAGTCGACGAAACCGGTGTTGTAGGTGAGCCCAGGATCGTTGGCTGGGGTGGGGTCGATGTGACCCGCTCCCATGTCGAACGGATCCGCGGGCGTCGTGCCGTCTTCCTTGTTGACGTCCTGGTAGGCCGTCGTCATGAGCGCCGACTTGATCTGGGCCGGCGTCCACGTCGGATGTGCTTGGCGGAGCAGCGCGCCTACGCCGGCCGTGTGGGGACTCGACATCGACGTTCCGCTGATCGCCTGGAACAGCTGACCCGGCGCGCCGAGGAACGGCGTCGGCGAGTTACCGGCCAGGATCACCACGCCGGGCGCGGTGACGTCCGGCTTGATGAGGTCCGGCGCCGCCCCATCGGGGCCGCGGGAGGAGAACGCCGCCATGTCTGGCGCCTGCTGCGGCGTGAAGGTTCCGGCGCTGAGCGACGCGGTCGCGTTGCGGCGAGCGCCGGCGATGTACTCCTTGATCTCCAGTCCGTCCTCGAACACGACGTGCGTGCTCGGGACGAAATGGTTGTCGGTGACGATCTCCTGCGGCGAGACCGCGTTGTAGAGGATCATCCCGACACCGCCGGCTTCGGCCACCGCCTCGCTCTTCTCAACGCGCGCGTTGAGGCCGCGCTTGCAGAGGACGATGTTGCCGGCCACCTTGGCGGGATCGAGTTCGCCGACGAGGCAGAGCTCGCTCCCGGCGTTCGCCGCATCGACCAGCTTCGTCGAGGCCAGTGCGTTGGTGACGCTGGCGCCGGAGTATGTTGCCCCGTTGCCCAGCGTCGCGGTGTTGGCGAAAGTGCGATCCTGCGAGCTCGCGCCCACAGCCGTTACCCACGGGACCGAGGCGGGCGAGCCTCCGGTCCCGGCGCCCGGCCCGGCGTTGCCGTTCGAGACCGAGGCGAACACGCCGGCGTCGGCCGCGAACAAGAACGAGACGCCGTCGGGAGACAGCAGGTCCGGCGTGTCGGAACCGATCGAGTAGTTGATGACGTCGACGCCGTCCGCGACGGCCGCATCGATCGCCGCCACGAGGTCGACGCTGGAGCAGCCTTCGTCGTTCCAGCAGACCTTGTACATCGCGACGCGCGCGCGCGGCGCGACGCCGGAGAGCACCCCGGTGCCGAGATCGCTGCCGAACAGCTCCGGCTGCACGTCGGCGTTACCGGCGGCCGTCGAGGAGGTGTGCGTTCCGTGACCGTCTGCGTCGCGAGCGGACGCGTACTCCTCGTCGACGAGGTCTTCGCCGGCGCCGAATCCTTCGAAGAAGTAACGCGCGCCGATCAGCTTGTTGTTGCAGTCGTCCGCGGTCCAGTCCTCACCGGTTTGGCAGATGCCGTTCCAACCGGCCGGCGGAGTGTCGTAGTCCTCGCCGGCGAAGCTCGGGTGCTCGGGCCAGATGCCGGTGTCGATGACGCCGACGATGATGTCCTCACCGGCCTCGCCCTGCCCGCCGAGGTCGTCCCAGATGTTGCCGCTCCCCGAAAGGCCGAGGAACTCGGGAGAGTTGTCGGTGGTCGGGAACTTGCGCTCGTCCGCGCGGATCGCGACGACGCCGCTCATCTTGGAGAGCGTGTCGACCTGCTTGCGCGTGAGCTTCGCGGCGAACCCGTTGAAGCTGTAGTGGTAGCCATAGATCTTCTTGGCGCCGACAGCGTCCAGTGCCGACTTCTGACGTCCATCGAGATAGGACACGTACTTCCTCACGTCCGAGTTGTTGCGATCGATCTTCTTTCCTTCGGACGGATGCGTCGCGGCGTAGCCCTGCGTCTCTCCGCGATAGGAAGAAACCGGGGCGTCGAGCAGCTGGACGATGTAGACGGCGCTCGCGCCGCCGAGCTTGACCGACGCGGTTCGCGCATCTCCATCGTCGCGCGCAGCCGCCGGCAGAGCGATCGCGATGGAGAGCAACATCGTGATCGCCGTGACGGCGGCGAGCTTCCGGACACGTGCGCGTGACCGAACCATGCGCAGATCCCCCCTCGTCTCGTGGACAAACGAACCCTAGACCGCGGACGCGTCAGGCGGCAACCAAAACGAGGCGACGCTTGCGCACCTTGTCCCGCTTCGAGCGGTCTAGGACTCGCGCTTCTCCGAGGTCACGTCGACGATCGTCAAAGCGCGGCTTCGCAGGCGATCTGAGTATTCGTTCCACTCGTCGGACGCTTCGTCGGTCTTCGGGAACATGTCGAAATGACACACGCGAGAACCGGAAGGGATCGTGCTCGTGAAGCGAACGTCGAACATCGACGAGCCGAACTGCCGGCGCGATGCGGCGATCATCCCCTCGACGTAGTAGCGCTGCACGCGGCAGTCGAAGGCGCCGTACACGTCTTCGTGCGGGCAGTAATGGATGTCGAAATCGGCGCTATCCGGACCGAACCGTGGCGCCTCGATCGACGCGTAACACACCTCATTGATCCACGAGGCCACCATGCTCGCGATCTCGGGCGGCGTCGCGTCCGCCGGAGGCTCGACGCCTTCGACCATCTCGGCGACGATCCGGTCGCCGACGCGCGAGAGCGCGGCGCGGAACACGTCGTGTCCCTCCGCGCCGAACCGTTCCTCGACCGCCTTGAGCGCCTCGATGAGGCCGACGGCCATCATCTGGCCCCACACGAAGGTCGAGGCAGCGTCGTACTCCGGGTTGGCCAGCGCCTTCCGCCGGAAGCCTTCGACGGCCTCCGCGAACGGCCACTTGAGCGGCAGTCGCTCGCGCCGTCCGCCCCACGGCAGCGACTCCGCGCCGTTGTCCATCGCCTCTCCGTGCGGCCGTACTGGTGTGCCCGTCCACGCGACATCGCTCATGGCTTCCTCCTCGCTCGGGCTAAGCATGGCACGGCGAAGGCCGGAGCGGCTCGGCCCGGCCGAAAGTCCGAGAGGCGCCGGCGGACGTCGGTTAGGCTCAAGCGATGCCCGCCCGATACCGCGTGGTCGACGTCTTCGCTCGCGAGCCGCTCGCCGGGAACGCGCTCGCGGTCTTCCCCGACCCCGGCTCGATCGATCCGGACCGGATGCAGCGGATCGCGCGTGAGATGAATCTCTCGGAGACTACCTTCGTCACCGGCGTACGTCCGGACGGGTACGACGTCCGGATCTTCACGCCGACCGAGGAGATGCCGTTCGCCGGACATCCGACGCTCGGCACCGCGTGGGTCCTGCGCGAGCTCGGTGCGGTGGCCGGTGAGCGCGTGATCCAGCGCAGCCCCGCCGGCGAGACGCCGGTCGAGTTCGACGGCGATCGTGTGCGATTCGAGCGCACCGGCTCGGTGAGCGACGACATCCCGGACGTGTCTGAGATCGTGGACGCCCTCGGCGTGCCGCCCGACCGGCTCGGGTTCGACGCGAGCGAGCTCGGCGCAGCCTCGATCCGCCTTCTTCCGGCGATCGCAGATCCGGCCGTCCCGCTCCTCATGTTCCCGATCGGCTCACCGGCTGTGCTGGCCGCGCTGGTCGCACCGCAGACGCTCGGGATCCACAGTGGCGTCTACTGCTTCGCGCCGCTCGATCGGGGGAAGATCAAGGCTCGGTTCTTCGGGTCCGGCTTCGGCGTGGTCGAGGATCCTGCGACCGGCATGGCGGCCGCCGCGCTCGGGCTCTACCTCGGAGCGCGCGCCGGCACGCTACGCGTGGAGATCGAGCAGGGCGCCGAGATCGGCCGCCCGTCGTTCATCGCGGTCGACGCTTCGCCGGGCCGCTCGCGCGTGAGCGGCGCGGTGCACTTGGTCGCCGAGGCGACGCTGCTCGCGTAGGCGCCGGGGCCGCGTCGTCGAGCAGCGCCGACACCCGCTTCGGGGCGACGAGCCGGTAGCTCTCCTCGACCCAATCGGTGAGCACGCCGACCGGCGGCGCTCCTCGCGTGAACGGGACGTTCACCCATCCACTCTTCCCGAGGCCGTAGCCGGTCGGCTCCGCGCCGGGAGCCATGAGCGCTTGCGCGTTGGACTCGACGAGCTTGACCGACATCCCTCGGTCCGATCCGTGGTCGTCGGTTCCGAAGAAGACGAAGATCTTCCCGTTCACCTTGGCGACGCTCTCACCCCAGGGATGGTCCTCGTATGCCTCCGGCAGCGCGAGCGCGAACGCACGCACCCGGTCGCGGGCCGATCCCCGCTTCTCCTTCACCGTCCGAAGTACGAGCCGGAGTCCGTCCACGCCGAGGCGATCAACGCGTCGTAGGCCAGCGGCCACGGCGGTCGGAGGAATCCGAGGGCGCGAACGTCCTCGAACCAGTGGCCGAACGGCGAGTGGCGAGCGAACGTTCCGCCGCCCATGATGCGCGCGATCCTCCGCGTGCAGTCCTCGGCCAGCCGCGCGGCGGCCGTCTTGCCGAGCAGAACCGGGCGCAGCGGCACGGGGTCGTTCTCCACGGCGTACAGCATCCCCTCGTACGCCTGGCGCATGAGCCAGGCGTCCATCTCGGCGTTCGCCCATTCCACCTGTTCGTACGGGTGTAGCGAGTCTTGCTTACCCTCGAGCTGTTGACGGGCCTCCGCCATCGCCGCTTCAACGACGCCGAGGATCACGGCGGTGAAGAGCGACCCGATGAACGGCGCGGCCGCGGACGAGAGCGCCTGCCAGTTGCCCGGCCACGCGGACCGGTAGGCGCCGGCGAAGTCCGTGAACGCCATCCCGTGACTCTGGGTCGCCGTCATCCCGTGCCCGTCCCACGGCGCGATCAGCTTCACGCCTTGGGATCCGTCCCAGGGCACGCCCCGCATGTCGAGATAGAACCAATCGGGCTCTGCCTCGCCGTCCGGACGAGCAGCGGTGAGCATGAACGAGGTGATCCCGGAGCCGCTTCCGAAGTGCTTCTGTCCGTTCACGATCCAGTTTCCGTCGGAGCCCGGCCGCGCAGTCGCCTTCGTCTGCGAGACGTCCCCGCCGCTGCCCGGCTCGCTGGTTATCGTGCCGAACCACGCGCCCTCGGATGCCAGGCGTCCGACCTCGGCGCGCTGTTCGGCCCAGGCCGTGCGATGCGGCTCGTCCGCCTGCTCGCTCGCCATCCAGAACGCGAGCACCGACGGATGCATCGAGGAAACGAGCGCGACCGAGGAGTCTCCGCGCGCGAGCGTACGCAAGATCTCCGCCGTGGCGCGGGTGGACCTCGGAACGCTCTGGAAGAGTCCGCCTTGGGACGCAGGGACGCCCGTCATGAGATAGCCGGCCTTCGCGAGCTCCTCGAAATCGGCGGGGTCGAGCTCGCGACGACGCTGCCGCTCGCGGCGGTCGGCCGCGAAACGCTCCGCGACCTGGGCAACTTCTGCGAGTACCGAACTGGCGTCCATCTCGTCCTCCCCGGTAGGCGCCTCACGGTGCCACCCATGCGCGCGGGAGGCAAGGGGAGATCAGTCCGTGACGGCGCCCGCGGTCTTCAGCCGGGCTCGGTACGCGGCGACGCTCGCTCGATTCCCACAAACCTGAGGGCTGCAGTACCGGCGAGACCGGTTCCGCGACCCGTCGACGAACACGTCCATGCAACGGTCGCCCTCGCACGAGCGAAGGCGCTCGAATCCGTCCTCGGCGATCACCACCGAAAGGGCCATGGCGGATTCGGCGGCGATCCTGGGAGCGATCGGGGTGCGGTGCGGCGTGTAGTGCAGGTGCCACGGCCCCTCGTCGTGGTTGGTCAGTTCCGGCCGGGCACCCGACTTCGCCAGCAGGCCGTTCAAGACGGCGACCGCGCGCTCGTGATCCTCGGCCTCGAAGACGCCCCGCAGGGTGGATCGAAGCCGGCGCACTTGCTCGAGATCGTCTGAAGTTGGCTCCGCTGTGCGGCTGATCTTGTGCTGTTCCAGGAATGCCGCGAGCTCGTCCAGTCCCGTCAGGTCGTCTTGGCCGGAGAAACGGTTCTCGCTGTTGACCAGATCGACGGCCAACTCGAGCGAGCACTCCATGTAAGGACCGTAATTGGCTTGACTCATTAGTCTCCCAGCGGGTATGGTAAGGACCATCACACAGTTTGCCCCTGACACGCCGACCAGTCAAGCAGAGCAGGCGAAAGGAGGAGGAGATGCAGTTCATCTCAGAGGAGCTCGCGCGGCTGCGCCGCTGCGAGTTGCTGTCGGAGGCCCGCGAGCAGCGTCTCGCTGCGGAGGTGGGTCGCGTATCTCGCGGCCACTCTTCCCGGCGTCGCCGCTTCGCACCGACCCGCGGCTAAGTCCCCGACCCGACGATGGAATGGATACGCGTTGGCACGAGGCTGGGAGAACGCCGTGACTGTGCTGCTGGTGTTCGTCGCCGCTTTGATCTTGCTGAACGTTGCCGTCCAGAGATTCGGTGTCGACAGCAGGGATGGCAACGATTGGTCTGAGCATCGCCGAGCGTAGGGGGAGGCCGTCGGGATCGGCGGCGATCAGACGCCGACGATCCGGCAGACTCGCTCTCTGTGCCAGGCGGGATCCCCGTACAGGACCTCGTTGCTCTTCGCTCGGCGAAGGTACAGATGGATGTCGTGCTCCCAGGTGAACCCGATGCCGCCATGGATCTGGAGGCCCTCCTCGGCGAGGGCGCCGGCCGATTCGCCAACATAGGACTTGGCCGCGCTCACGGCGAGCGGTGCCTCGTCGAGGCTGCCCTCGACCGCCAGGGCTGCGTAGTAGGTCGCCGCTCGGGAAGCCTCGAGCCACAACAACATGTTGGCCGCCTTGTGCTTGATCGCTTGGAAGCTTCCGATCGGCCGTCCGAATTGCTCGCGGTCCTTCGCGTACCCGACGGACATCTCGAGCACGCGGTCGGCGCCGCCGACACTGTCGGCGCACAGAAGCACCAGCGCGATCTGCATCTGGCGCTCGACGGCCGATCCGGCGGTCGAAGGGTCGCCGAGAACGGCGGATCCGGGGAGGCGAACCCCGTCGAAGATCACTTCACACATCGGCCGTGTCGGGTCGAGCGTCTCGAGCGGGGTGATGCCGACGCCGGGCCGGTCGGCGGGCACGACGACCTGGACCACGCCGTCGTCGCCCTTCGCCGTGACCAGGAGCCAGGACGCCGATCGGGCGCCGTCGACGTACATCTTCGTGCCGTCGAGCAGCAGGTCGCCGCCGTCTCGCTTGACCGTCGTACGTATCCCGTCGGCGTCCCAGATCCCGGATGCCTCGGCGAAGCACCACGCCGCGGTGGAGTCGCCCGAGGCGATGCCCGGGAGGATCTCCTTCTGCTGTTCGTCGGATCCGAACTCCGCGATCGCGGCCGCTACGACGTTCGTGCCGAGGAACGGGCCGGAGAACACGAAACGCCCCATCTCCTCGGCGATGGCCACCAGATCGATCACGCTCTGACCGGAAACGCTTCCGCCGCCGTACTCGGCGGGGATCGCCGGCGCGCTCCACCCGAGCTCGGCGCCCTTCCGCCAGAGCTCTCGATCGAACCCGATCGGGTCGCCGAAGAGCTCACGCGCGCGCGCCACGGGCGCCTCGTTCTCGAGGAAGCGCCGCGTCGTGTCGCGGAGCATCTGCTGTTGATCGTTGAAACCCAGATCCACCTGGGCTCCTACCGGCGCGCGTTCCGCGCTTCGTGGGCCAGCTCGGCATGCCGCTCGAGCATCCGAACCGCGGTGCGTTGATCCTCGATCGGAGGCTCGGGCAGCACGACGGGCCCGTGCTCCCTGCTCGGGAGGAGGACCGTCGCTCGGCCCGGCGCGGTGACCTCGCCGCGTTGGTTCGTCGCGCGCATCTCAACTTCGACCGAGCACGACGAGCCGTCGATCCGCTTTCCGACGACCTCGCCGGTGATGAACTGGGTGTCCCCGACGTAGTTGAATCTCCGCACCTCGTCGTGTTGCGTGAGCAGCCAGCCTTCGTCGCCGATCCAATCGGTCAGCAGATGCTGCAGGTAGGTCTCGCGCAACGCGCCGTAGTCGTACGGCATCGGGTTCCCGATCGCCTTGGCCCAGTCGGCGTCCCAGTGCACCCGCTGCGCCGTGTCGGGAACGCCTTGCGCGTTGGGAACGTAGAAGGCGGGGATGCGTTGGCGAGTCTTGTAGGCGAGCCGTGAGGCGGAAGGGGCGTACGGGGTGAAGCCATACCCGCCGGCATGGAAGCAGATGAGGTCGGTAACGGTCAGCGGGCCCTTGACCATCTTCGGGAGCGGCTCGCCGACCTGGACGTCTTCCCAATAACGAGTCTCAGCGCCGCGCGCGCGCTCCTGCGCATAGATCTCGTCGATCGCGGCCAGGTCTTCGTCCGTGTAACGAGTCGGCTCGATGTCTGTGTACTTGCCCTTCTCCTTGGCCGTCTTCCGCTCGGCGAGGATCATGAGTATGCGCACGGTCGCGACGATCTCGGCCCGCTGGTTGAAATGAACCCGCCGGAGCGTCCGCTGCACCGAGCGCCCGGAGAACTCCGACTTCTTCACCTCGAGGGAGTACTCCCCGCCGAACGTGTAGATGCGGTCCCCGGGGTGGATGGGACGGAACCACTCCCAATCGCCGGCGGAAACGAAGGCGTGGATCCCTTTGAACAAGCTCTTCGTGCGCTTCTTGAGCTCGGGATCGATCGGGTCACCGAGGAGGGGCGCGTTCAGGGACGTCAGGATCATCGGCGGTGCGATCTGTCCGCCCCATCGGGTTTCGCGCGCGTAGTCGGGATCGCAGAAGAGCGGGTTGTCGTCGCCGTAGCCGTGCGCGAAGTTGCGGATCGCGTCCTCGGTGGCTTCGGTGAGGTGCTCGGCTCTGGCGTCGGCCGTCTCGACCCCGAGCAGTAGCTTGGCGCGCTCGATATCGTCGTCGGTGATCGAGTACGCGGTGGCTCGCTCGAACTCTTCCTTGACGTCGACCATCGCTGGAACCGCTAGCGTAGTAGCGTTGACTGGAAATAGTCAACTAGTTAATCTTATTCGCGGGATAAGCACGCCGGTCCGCGAGGGAGGGCCGAACCACCGATGAGCAGCGCGCTCAGGACGTACCGGCTCTTCATCGACGGCGCGTGGGTCGACGGCACCGGCGACGAGGAGACGAGCGTCATCAGCCCGTCCACCGAAGAGGTCATCGGCACCGTTCCGCAGGCGTCGATCTCGGACGTGGAGGATGCGGTAGGCGCCGCGCGCCGCGCCTTCGACGAGGGGCCCTGGCCGCGCATGGCTCCCGCCGAGCGGTCGCGCATCCTCGTCGCGTTCGCCGAAGCGATCGCCGCGCGCCGCGCGGAGCTCATCGAGCTGATCATCGACGAGGCGGGCTCGGCCCGCCCGATCGCCGAGTCGCTGCAGTTCGACGCGCCACTGTCCCACGCGTTCTGGTTCGCCGAGCGCGCAGCGACGTTCCCCTACATGGAGCCGCTCCCGCCGATCGTCGCGGCCGGCGGCATCGGGCAAGGGATGATCGTGAAGGAGCCGGCCGGCGTCGTCGCCGCGATCACGGCGTTCAATTTCCCGGTGTACCTGAATCTGTGGAAGCTGTTCCCCGCGCTGGCGATGGGGAACACGGTCGTGCTGAAGCCGTCGCCGTACACGCCGCTCGAGGCGTTCGCGCTCGCCGAGATCGTCGAGCAGGTCGGCCTGCCGCCGGGCACGGTCAACGTCGTGACCGGCGACATCAAGGCGGCGGAGACGCTCACGACCCACCCGGCCGTCGATATGGTCAGCTTCACCGGCTCCGACCAGGTCGGCCAAGCGATCCAGGCTCAGGCCGCGCAAGGGTTGAAGAAGGTCCTGCTCGAGCTCGGCGGCAAGTCGCCGAGCATCGTGTTCGCCGGTGCGGATGTCGCCAAGGCCGCGCGGTCGGCCGCCGGGAGCTTCATCCGTCACGCCGGGCAGGGCTGCGGGCTGACGACGCGCGTGCTGGCGGAGCGAGCGGTCCACGACGAGCTGGTCGACGCGATGAAGGCGATCCTGGACCGCGTCACGGTAGGGGATCCGCACGATCCCTCGATCGTGATGGGACCGTTGATCCGCGACACACAGCGCGCGCGTGTGGAGCGATACGTCAGGTCCGGGCTGGATCAAGGGGCGCAGCTCGCTTTCGGCGGCTCGCGACCGGCCGGGCTCGACCGTGGCTTCTACTTCGAGCCGACTCTGTTCGTCGACGTCGACAACGCGATGAGCGTGGCGCAGGACGAGATCTTCGGCCCGGTGTCGGTCGTGATCCCGTTCGACGGCGAGGACGAGGCGATCGCCATCGCCAACGACACGCGGTACGGGCTCGCGGCGTCCGTGTGGCATCCCGATCCCGTCCGGGCGCTCGAGCTGGCGCGAAGGATCCACGCCGGCCGGGTTGCGATCAACGGCGGGGGACCGACGATGAACCCGCACGGGGCGTGGGGCGGCTTCAAGCATTCGGGTCTGGGCCGCGAGCTCGGCGACTACGGGCTGCACGAGTACATCGAGCTGAAGACGATCGAATGGGGAGCGGGCCGGCCGTGACCCGGTCGACCGGGCCCGACCCCGGCCGGGCGCACTGGGACCCCGAGATCCAGACGCTTCCGCGCGACGCACTTCTTCGGCTGCAGCTCGAACGGCTCGACCGTCAGGTCGCGCGCGCGTTCGACGTCCCCGTCCCGTTCTTCCGGCGGAAGCTCGATGCGGCTGGGGTCGGGCGCGACGGGATCGCGTCGCTCGACGATCTGCAGCGCGTCCCGCTCACCGTGAAGCAGGAGCTTCGCGACTCGGAGGCCGAGCATCCGCCGTTCGGCGACTATCGCGGCGCGGTCGCGACGGATTGCGTGCGCATGGCGACGACGACTGGAACCTCGGGGCGTCCGACGATCCTGCTCTGGACGCGCAAGGACCTCGAGATCGACTACGAGGCGAACGCGCGGAACCAGTGGCGCGCCGGCGTTCGGCCCGGCGACCGGATCTACGTGACGGCGCATCCCGGCTACCTCAACGGCGGCGAGGCGCTCGTCCGTGGCGCGATGGAGTACTTCGGACTGCTGACGATCTCGGTCGGGCCGCCGGACGACGAGCGCGAGATGCGCAAGGCGATCGAGCTGTTCCAGATGGTGAAGCCGACCCAGTACCGGTTCTTCCCGGGCGCCTGGAAGAAGTACTACGAGCTCGCGAAGGAGATGGGGCTCGATCCCGAGGCCGACCTCGGGATGGCCGCGTCCGAGCCCGACCCGCGAGCGCAGTACCGGTCGGCGTCGGCCGGCGCCGACGCCTTCCCGTATCTCGGCACGGCGTGTGCCGAGGATCGCGGGGCGCACATGTGCGAGGACCTGATCATCGTCGAGTCGGTCGACCCGGCGACGGGACGGCGGGTTCCGCCGGGCGCGCGCGGCCACCTCGTCGTGACCACGCTCGAGCGGGACAACTTCGTCATCCGCTACGACCTCGAGGATGTCGTACACATCGAGGACGATTCGTGCGCATGCGGCGAGACGAGCGCGCGGGTCTTCTGGCACGGGCGAGCCAAGGACGTCGTGCGCGTCGGCAACAAGCAACTGTTGCCGATCGACGTGGAGCTCGCGATGCTCGAGTTCTCCGCGCTGATGGGTCCGGCGACGCTCTTCCAGCTCGTGCGCAAGCGGTCGCAGCCGCAGCCGTCTTTGATCGTCCGCATCGAGCCCGAACGAGACGACGCCGTCGACAGAGCCAAGGTGCAGGAGCGGATCGCATCCGAGCTCGGCGTCCAGGTCGAGATCGAATGGGTCGCGCGCGGCGGCACACCGCGCGCCTCGTACAAGTCCGAGCACGTGGTCGACGAGGATTAGCGATGGATCTTTCGCTCACCGAAGAGCAAGAGGCGTTCCGTACGGAGGTGCGCGCGTGGCTCGCGGAGCACACGCCGCGCGACCCCGAGCCGACCGATCGGCACGAAGCGTTCTTGTACCGGCGGCGGTGGCAGGGTGAGCTTGCCCGCGCCGGTTACCTCGGCGTGACCTGGCCGGTCGCGTACGGGGGGCGTGGCCTGACGGCGTTCGAGCAGGCGCTCGTCGACGAGGAGCTGGCGAACGCGCTCGCGCCGCTGATCGCCGGTCAGATCGGCGTTTCGAACATCGGCCCGGCGCTGATCGTGGCGGGAACCGAGGTTCAGAAGGCGCGCTACCTTCCATCGCTCCGTACCGGTGACGAGATCTGGTGTCAGGGGATGAGTGAGCCCGGCGCTGGGAGCGACCTCGCGGCGCTTCGAACCAAGGCCGTGCGGGACGGCGACGAGTTCGTCGTCAACGGACAGAAGATCTGGTGCTCCGACGCGCACGAGGCCGACCGCTGCCAGCTGTACGTCCGCACCGACGACTCCGGCTCCAAACACGCCGGGATGACCTGTCTGATCGTGGACATGTCGACGCCGCGGATCGAGGTGCGGCCGATCGTCACGATCGCCGGCGACGTGCACTTCAACGAGGTCTTCTTCGACGACGTGCGCGTGCCGGCCGAGAACGTCCTCGGTGAGATCGATCAGGGCTGGCGGGTCGCCGTCTCGACGCTGATGTACGAGCGAACCGGCGTGCTGGCTCTGCAGGCGTTGATCCGCCGGGCGATGCAGGTGCTGGTCGAGACCGGCCGGGTGCCGCGTGCGACCGACGGTCGTCGTCCACTCGACGACGTCTTGGTCCGGCGCGCCTTCGGCGACGTCTACGCGCGGGTCCACGTGCTGCGGACTCTCGGGTACCGGCTGCTGTCGACGCTGGCCAAGACCGATGTGCCCGGGCCCGAGGGCTCGCTCCTGAAGCTCTTCTGGAGCGAGCTCGACCAGCGGGTGGCGGCTGTCGGGGCGAGGATGGCGGGGAGCGATCTGTTGCTGGGGCCGGAGTCGGCGCGGGTCGGCGGGGGAGCGCTGCAGCGCGCCTATCTGCAGAGCCGCTCTTCGACGATCGCGGCCGGCACGACCGAGATCCAGAAGAACATCATCGCCGAGCGCGTGCTCGGGCTCCCGAAGGGCTGAACGATCGCACGTCGGGCGCGTCGACGAGCCCCGTTGCAGCGGATGTATACTCAATGTATATCTAGGAGGCGCCGGTGCAGACAAGGATCCAGATGTGGGGCAACAGCCTCGGCCTTCGTATCCCGAAGGCGTTCGCCGAGGAAGCCCAGGTCGAAGCGGGTTCGACGGTCGATATCTCGGTCGAGCGCGGCGAGCTCATCGTTCGGCCGGTCCCTCGTCGGAAGTACGAGCTGCGATCTCTCCTGAAAGAGATCACTCCGGACAACATCCACGACGCGATCGAGACCGGCGCGCCTGTGGGGCGAGAGGTCTGGTAGTGGCCGAGTACGTGCCCGATCGGGGCGACATCGTTTGGCTCCACTTCGACCCGCGAGTTGGGCACGAGCAAGCCGGACGTCGACCTGCGCTGGTCATCTCACCGAAGACGTACAACCGCAGAGTCGGCCTGGCTCTCTTCTGTCCGATCACGTCGAACGTCAAGGGTTACCCGTTCGAGGTCGAGCTCCCGAAGGGGTCGAGAGCGAAGGGGGCGGTCCTTTGCGATCAGATCAAGAGCCTCGACTGGCGGGTCCGTCGGGCGAAACGGCTCGGTCCCGCTCCTGCGACGGTGATGGACGAGGCCTTGGCGAAGATCATCGCGCTCATCGATCCCGGCTGACCAGAGCGTTTCATGGACGAGATCGATCCTGAGATCCGTGCCTACTACGAGCGTGGCGGCGAGGCAGGCCGACTCCTTGGCGGCTTCCCATCCGGTCCACTCGAGCTCGCCCGCACGCAGGAGATCCTCCTTCGCTACCTTGGCCCGCCTCCGCTTGAGATCCTCGATGTAGGCGGCGGGCCCGGCGCATACGCCGCGTGGCTCGCGGAGCGAGGGGATCGGGTCCATCTGATCGATCCGATCGCGCTGCACGTTGAACAGGCTCGTGCCGCGCATCCGAAGGTGACCGCGGAGATCGGCGACGTACGGAAGCTTCCCCTGGCGAACGCTACCGTCGACGCCGTCCTCCTCCTCGGCCCGCTGTACCACCTCGTCGATCGCGGCGACCGGCTGCTCGCCCTTGGTGAAGCTCGGCGAGCGCTACAGCCCGGGGGCTTGCTCTTCGCCGCGGCGATCTCGCGGTTCGCCGCACTGCTCGACCTCCTCGTGCGCCTCGACCGGCTGCACGAGCCCGAGGTCTTTCGCGTCGTCGAGGTCGGCGTTCGGACGGGTGTGTTCCGCGGCGCCGACGGCGAGCTCTTCACCACCGCCTACCTCCATCGGCCTGAGGAATTGCGCGAAGAGATCCTCGAGGCGGGCTTCGAGCTGGATGCGGTGCTCAACGTGGAAGGTCCGGGCTTCCTCGTCCCCGACTTCGAGACCCGATGGCGCGATCCCGCACGGCGCGACGCGATACTCGCTGCGGCACGTCTCGTCGAGTCTGAGGCTGCGATGCTCGGCGCATCGAGCCACCTGCTGGCGGTCGCCCGTGCGCCCTCCTAGGGCGCTGCGCTCAAGGCACCCGGCGGAGCGTCGCGCGTATCGCTTCGAGCACTTCGTCAGGCCGATCGCGAAGTTGCGGCCACGTCACATGGATCACCGTCCAGCCGAGCATCGCAAGAGCGTTGTTCCTCGCGCGGTCCCGGTCCCACTGCTGCCTGCTCGAATGCCAGCGGAACCCATCCGCTTCGATCGCGACGCGCTGCTCGACGTAGGCAAGATCGAGGGTCGCCAAGCCGCGGTGCGTCCGAACCTCGTGCTGGATGGCCGGCATCGGGAGACGCGCTCCGCGAAGGATCCGAAGAAGCCGGGTCTCGAACACGCTCTGAGGCACCGCGGAGCTACTCGCGCGCGCGTCGATGAGCCTTCCCATAAGAGGGGTGCCCTGCCGGCCCCGACCGCCGGTCTCGCGCAGCCGCCACCGTAGTCGCGACAGCGTCAGCAGCCCCCGCCGAAGAGCGTCATCAAGCGCTTCTTCGACGACCTCTGCTCGTTCGAGTCCTGCCATGTCGATCATGGTGCGAGCCACGGTGGTCACAGGGATCGCTTCGATCTTCGTCACGTCGACGGCTGCCAGCGCCAAGGGTCGATGGACCACATGGCCGCGCGCGCGTTGCCGCCCTCGAGGCACGGTCAGCTCGATGCTGCCCGGCCTGAAGCCGGCAAGCTCCCACAACGCCGCTGCCGCGCGGTGGGAGACGGTGGCACCGTCTCCCCAGGACAGGCAGGCCGCGAGGAGCGATTGCCGCCACGTTGCGGGTGCGCCGGCAAGTCGATACACGCCGGGGTAGAGACGATCCCATACCCCCGATACCAGCCGCCGGTCGATCGATCTGGGGCTCATGCCGCATGCGAGCGCCTGAGCGCGAGTGAAAACGCCGTGCTGCGAGCGGGCAACGGCTGCGATCCTCCGCGCGGCCGCTTCTCGTATGGATCTGGCGTCGTATAGAGCCTGTCGCACAATCACCGGCCTCGTGGACTTCTGACCAACTTGCCTCAT
>JBBDRM010000130.1:55578-91036 GCA_040905475.1 Actinomycetota bacterium | reverse complement strand
CGGGGTCGTACCTCCGTAAGGGCTACAAGTCGACGACGCGCGACCGTGCGCTCGCCACGATGAACAACGTTCTGTACCACCTCCACCCCACCAAGGTGAAGCGGCACGGCTTGAAGCTGACCTACACCTTCTGCCTCGGCGGCCTTTCGTTCTTCCTGTTCGTCCTGCTGACGATCACCGGCATCTACCTGATGTTCTTCTACCGGCCTGCCGCCGAGATCACGGCGCAGCTCGCGTACAAGGACATGGCCGACCTGTCGCAGGCGATCACGTTCGGGCAGCTGACGCGCAACCTGCATCGGTGGGCCGCGCACTTGATGGTCATCACCGTGTTCCTGCACATGTGCCGGGTCTTCTACCACGGCGCGTACAAGCCGCCCCGGGAGTTCAACTGGGTGATCGGCGTGAACCTGCTCGTGATCACCCTGCTTCTCTCGTTCACCGGCTACTTGTTGCCGTGGGATCAGCTCGCGGTCTGGGCGGTAACGGTCGGCACCAACATGATGGGCTACACGCCCGTGTTCGGAAGACAGGTGAAGTTCGTCTTAGTCGCCGGCGGTGAAGTCGGACCTCCGACGCTGATCCGATGGTATGTGTTACACGTCCTCGCTCTGCCGTTCGTGATCGTCATCCTGATGGCGGTTCACTTCTGGCGGATCCGCAAGGACGGCGGCATCTCGGGACCGCTCTAGGAGACGACGATGGCCGACGAGGGCATCGACCAAGAAGTATTCGACCGAGAGATCGCGGCCGGGAAGCCCGAGCGAGTCGCGCGGGCCTTGGCCAAGTCTGCATTCGTCCGCAAGCAGAAAGCCGCGGCCGCGTCGGCCGCTCCGGCTCCGGCGGGCTATGCGGCCGCGCCCGCAGCAGAGGCGCCGGCCGCCGAAGCTCCGGCCGCACCCGCCGCCGATGCTCCGGCCGTACCCGCCGCCGCGGCACAGCCGGCAGCAGCCGCAGCCGCTCCGGCGGCCGCACCGGCCGCTGCCGCGGTACCTCGGCTCACCCCGGAAGAGCGCGCCGCGCGCGTCGCGGCGGCCACCGGCGTCAAGGTCGGCAACGGCGGCGGCCGAGGCAAAGGCGTCGGCGAGACTCACCGTTTGCTCGCGATGGTGCCGCCCAGCGGGATCCAGCGGGTCGAGAAGCGGCAAGAGGACAAGGTCAACGTCTGGCCGCATCTGCTCGCGGAGGAGTTCCTGGCGCTGCTCGTCGTGATGGCGCTGCTGCTGGTGTTCTCGACCTTCGTCAACGCGCCGTTCCGCGAGCTGGCGAACTTCTCCTTCACTCCGAACCCTTCGAAAGCACCGTGGTACTTCCTCGGCCTTCAGGAATTGCTCCGCTACTTCCATCCGATGGTCGCGGGCGTGACGCTGCCGGGCCTCGGGATCTTCGCGCTGTTCGCGCTCCCCTACGCGGACAAGAACCCGAGCATCCAGCCGGATCGCCGCAAGTTCGCCATCATCGCGTTCACGATGTTCATCATGTTCTGGTCTGTGCTGGTCATCATCGGTTCCTTCTTCCGCGGGCCGGGCTTCAACTTCATCTGGCCCTGGAAGACCGGGCTCTTCTTCGACCTGTGAGGACGTCATGCTCGCACTGAGCGCATGGAACTGGGTCGCCATAGGTTTCGGGATCGCGATCGGACTCGCCGGCGGCGCTCTGATCATGGTGAACCTCTACGCGATCCTTCGCGCCAAGCGCGAGGGGCCGAAGAGTCACCGCCCGCTGGTCGGAAAGCCGAGGCAGCTGTCACGTCGCGGATTCTTCGGCCGGATGCTGGGCCTCGGGTTCGGCATCGCCCTGCTCGACTTCGGCGCTCTTTCGCTCGCGTTCTTGTGGCCGTCGTCGCGCGCAGGGTTCGGCGGAAAGGTGGCGGTTCCGGTCGGGCTTGCAGAGATCAAGGCGCAGATGGCCTCGACGCATCAGCCGTTCTACTTCGCGCCTGGTCGCTTCTACCTCGTGCCCTACGACGTCACAGGGTCGCCGTACGAAACGGCGGGGCTCGTCGCCGGAGGGCTGATGGCGCTGTACCAGCGCTGCGTGCACCTCGGCTGCAAAGTGCCGTTCTGTATCACGTCACAGTGGTTCGAATGCCCGTGCCATGGTTCCAAGTACAACCGCGCCGGCGAGTACCGGCTCGGACCGGCACCTCGGGGCCTCGATCGCTTCCCCCTCACGGTCGAGGGCGACGTCCTGACCGTGGACACGACCTTCGTGATCACCGGCCCGTCACGAGGAACGAACACCACCGGCCAGGAGCGCGAAGGCGCTTTCTGCGCCGAGGTTCGCAGGGAAGTCCACACGGTCTAGACCATGATCGACGGGGGGAGCTTGATACCGCTCGCGCAGGCAGACGATCGGGTAGCAACCGCGATCATCGTCAGCGTCGCGATCCTCGCGTTCTTCGCGTTCATCGTCATCACCGCGCTCGGCGGTCCGCGCACCCGCAAGGGCGAAGTACCCGCCGGGTTCAGGCCCGGCCCCTCGGACGCGGATCTCGAGCGCAAGGTGCTCGACCGCTGGATCGCCTACGGCATGGTCAGCACCGTGTTCATGGCGGTCTTTTTCCCGGTGTACTGGCTTCGCGAGCCCACGCGCCTCGCGAAGAAGGAGACCCAGTTCCTCCGGGAGTCGATCGTTCGCGGCGAGGAGATCTTCGGCCCCGCCACCCCGGACAGCCTCCGCGCTCTCGGCTGCGCCGACTGCCACGGCATCGGCGCGGTGGGTGGTGGAAGGAACTTCACGATCATCGACCGGGAGACCGGCAAGCCGGCGACGGTGATCTACGCCGAACCGCCGCTGCGACTCGCCGTGGCCCGCTACACGGCCGCAGGACGGAACGTCGATGAGATCAAGCTCTTGCTGCGCGACGCGATCCAGCGCGGCCGGCCGGGCACTCCGATGCCGACGTGGGCGCTCGAGTTCGGCGGGCCGCTCAACTCACAGGCGATCGACGACATCATGAATTACCTGATGTCGATCCAGGTCGCTGTTGCGCCGCTCACCGGCGAGCTCAACGGCCAGGAGCTTTTCGACGCGAACTGCGCGGTGTGCCACGGCGCGAACGCGTCTGGTGGGGTTGGACCGAACCTCACCGTCGAGTTCCAGCGAAACACGGAGCAACAGATCTTCGACATCATCAAGAAGGGCAAACTCAATCTGGACCGCCCTTCGATGCCGGCGTGGGGACACCTCGGCGACGATGCGATCCGCGCGCTCGTGAACTTCATCAAGAGCATCCAGGCAGGCGCGGGGGGTTCCGGTGCGTAGCCTGGGCACCCTGATCCCCCTGGCCCTCGAGGGTCAGTGGAGCGGCGCGGCCGCGGTCGCGGTCGTTCTCACCGCTGCCGTGATCTTCATGGGGACGATCTACTACCTTCTCACGACGCTCTTCGGCTGGCGGCGGGCGTTCCACATCTCGATGGTCAGCCTGATGGGGTTCATGATCATCCTGTCGCTCGTGTGGCTCGCCGGCGCGCCGGGGACGGTTCCCGGAACCGGCCCGCGCGGACGTGAGCCGACCTGGATCCCCTTCCTTGCGGACAGCGAGTTCGGGGCGGAGTTCCGCGACCTGACCGAGGAGTTCCCCGAGGGCTGGGATGCTCCCGGGAAGAAGTACTTCGGGAACAGCGACAAGGCGAACACCGGAGCGATCGACGCGGTCGGCGAGATCGACACCGTCAAGGGCATCCTGCTACCGGCGCTAGCCGGATACGGCCAGGAACAAGACTTCCCGTCGGAGGACCCCGCGGACTACGACTTCCGTCTCCCTTCGAAGAGTCCCGCCGATGAGGCGAAGCTCACCGTCGAGGAGCGAGCGATCCCGGTCGCGGAGGTTCGTTTCAAGGACGCCGGCGGCGGCGAGCTGCTCGTCGGGGTCCGGATCCCCGGCGTCAACGGCAAGCATCCGGAGATCACGGCATTCGCGTTCCGCGACAAGGGAGCCATCTTCCTGCCGTCGCTCTACTTCCTTGTGGTATCGATCTTCCTCTTCGCGCTCCACTTGTGGCTGCTGGCCCGCGACGAGATCAAGCAGCGGGCACGAGACGCCGAGACGGCAACCACTCCTACCAAGGTCGGGACCAGCGCATAGCCGGTCTTTCTCAGCCGACCGATCCGCGGAACGCTTCGCCGGCAGCCTCGAGCGTGCGCTCGACGTCCTCCTCGGTGTGCGCCGCGCCGAGGAACCACCCTTCGAAGGCGCTCGGCGGGAGCCAGACGCCATGCCGGAGCATGGCGTTGAAGAACGCCGCGAACCCTACCGTGTCCTGACGTGACGCGGTCTCGAAGTCCGAGACCGGCTCGGCCGTGAAGAACAGCGAGAAGAGCGACCCCTCGCGATTGACGGTCACCGGCACGCCGGCGTCGCGCGCGGTCGCAGCCAAACCGCCGGCCAGCCGTTCGGCGAGGGCTTCGAGCCGCGCGTACGGGGGATCGTCGGCGAGCTCCTGGAGCGCGGCGAGCCCGGCCGCCACGGCGAGCGGGTTTCCCGACAACGTGCCGGCCTGATACACCGGCCCTTCGGGAGCGAGGAACGACATCACGTCGGCTCGACCACCGAACGCGCCGACCGGCAAGCCCCCACCGATGATCTTCCCGAGCGTCGTCAGGTCGGGAACGATCCCGAACCGCTCCTGCGCGCCGCCGGCGCCGACCCGGAAGCCGGTGATGACCTCATCGAAGATCAGCAGCGCGCCGTTCGCTTCGGCCAGCTTGCGCGTGGCTTCCAGGAAGCCCGGCGCGGCGGGGACGACGCCCATGTTCGCCGCCACCGGCTCGACGATAACGGCTGCGATCGCGTCCTTCGCACGGTCGAACGCCGTCTCGACCGCGGCCGTGTCGTTGAACGGCACGACGAGGGTGTCGGACGCTTGCGCCCGGGTCACCCCGGGCGAGTCCGGGAGCCCGAACGTGGCGACGCCGGACCCGGCGCGCGCGAGCAGCCCGTCGGCGTGTCCGTGGTAGCACCCGGAGAACTTGATCACCTTCGGCCGGCCGGTGAAACCGCGTGCCAGACGAACGGCGCTCATGGTGGCTTCGGTCCCGCTAGAGACGAGCCGCACCTTCTCGATGCTCGGGACCGCCGCGCTCAGCCGCTCGGCAAGCTCCACCTCCCCCGGCGTGGGCGCCCCGAACGACGACCCCCGCTCGACGGCATCCTTCACGGCCGCAACCACTCGCGGGTGCGCGTGCCCGAGGATCATCGCCCCCCACGACTGCACGTAGTCGACGTATGTGTTGCCGTCGACGTCGGTGACGGAGGCGCCCCGTCCGCGAATTAGGAACGGGGGCACGCCTCCGACGGCGCGATACGCGCGGACCGGTGAGTTCACGCCGCCGGGGATGACACGGCGCGCGCGGTCGAACAGGTCTTCGGAACGGGTCACGCGGTTAAGCGTAGCGGGAGAACGCCCGGCTACGCGTGGCCGTCGCGCCCTCCACGTCCACCGCGCGTGAACCGATAGGTCGCGTAGGCGATCAACGGCACAGAGACCACGGCGATGCGAACGGCGTTCCGACCCTCATCGCGAAGACAGTCGAGCGACGGCTCGTTGCAGACGGCGCCCATGATCCCGGCGACGAGTGCCGCAAAGGCCAACGAAAGGAACACGACGGCGGCGAGCTTGCGCGCGCGAGGTGTCCAGCGAGCCTCGCTCCGTGTCACGGATTCAGGCGTCGGCGCCTGCCGGTGCGAGATAGAAATCGTTGTCGTAGAGATCGGCGATCCGGCTGAGGTCGTCGTCGGTGAGGTCCGGGGCTCCGGACGCGTCCGCGAACTCAACCAGCTGGGCATCGTCATAGATGTTCGGAAGCACCGTCACGACCAGGGGATCCGCCAGCAGCCATTTGAGCGCGGCCTGACCGATGGTCATACCTCGGTCATCCGTCAGGAAACCGAGTTTTTCGAGCTTCCGTAGCCCGTTAACGAGCCATTCGCGCTTGCGATGCGAGCGGTGGTCGTTCTCGTCGAACGTGGTGTCCTTGGTGTACTTCCCCTCCAGCAACCCGCTGGAGTGCGGAACCCGGACCATCACGCCGACGTCACGTTTGCGTGCTTCGTCGATGAACTCACGACCGGGGTCCTGCTCGAGCAGGTTGTGGATGATGAACAGCGCGTCGAGGTGACGGTTCTCGATCCCCCATACGCCCTCGTCGCGCCAACCGATCGCGGGACCGAGCGCGATCCCGTATGCGCGCACCTTCCCCTCGCCCTTCAGGTTCTCCAGCAGATCCCACACCTCGTCGCGCCGGAGGTGGTCCATGCGCGGGTTGTGGAGTTGTAGCAGATCGATCCGATCCGTCTCGAGACGGCGCAACGAGGCCTCGACCGAGCGCCGAACCACGGCCGGGTCCAGGTTGTGCGGCCTTTCTTGGTGTCCTTCCGGCTTCCATTCCATCTCGGTGTCGTAGCCGACCTTGGTCGAGTAGACGACTTCATCTCGATGGTCTCGGAGCGCCTCGGCGATGATCGTTTCGCCGCGGCCGTCCGCGCCGTATGTCGGCGCCGTGTCGAAGAACGTGATGCCGTGCTCGAGCGCCTTGCGGATCAGCGCGGTCGCTTGGTCGTCGGTGTAGTCGCCCCACCATCCGGCGGTGACGGTCCACGCACCGAAGCCGATCTCGGAAGCGGTGATGTCGGTTCCAGGGAACGTTCGGTAGCGCATGCTCAGTAGTCTCCGTTCTTGAGGATGGCCGCTGCTTCCTTCGCCAGATAGGTGAGGACGATGTCCGCGCCGGCGCGGCGGATCGCGGTGAGCGACTCGACGATCGCGCGGCGCTCGTCCAGCCAGCCGCGTTCGGCTGCCGCCTTGAGCATCGCGTACTCGCCGGAGACGTGAAAGGCGGCCACCGGCACGCGCGTCGCATCGCGCACCGCCCGCACCACGTCCAGGTACGGGAGTGCCGGCTTCACCATGACGATGTCGGCACCCTCCTCCACGTCGGCGAGGGCCTCCCGAACGGCTTCATCGGCGTTGGGCGGATCCATCTGATACGCGGCCCGATCGCCGAACCGCGGCGCGCACTCGGCCGCCTCTCGGAACGGACCGTAGAAGGCGCTGGCGAACTTCGCCGCGTACGCCATGATCGGGGTCTCCGCGAACCCGGCGATGTCGAGCGCGTCCCGGATCGCGGCCACCTGTCCGTCCATCATCCCGCTCGGCGCGACGATGTGCGCGCCCGCGGCGGCCTGGCTCGCCGCGATCGAGCGGTACCGTTCGACGGTCGCGTCGTTGTCGACACGGCCGTCTTGGGTCAGGACGCCGCAGTGGCCGTGATCGGTGTACTCGTCGAGGCAAAGATCCGCGATCAGCACGACGTCGTCACCGACGTCCGAGCGCAGCTCGCGCAGCGAGCGTTGAACGATCCCGTCCTCGCGATCGGCCCCCGAGCCTCGCCCGTCCTTCTCCGCGGGAACACCGAACAGAACCACGGCCGGTATCCCGAGGGCGGCGATCTCCGAGACCTCTTTGCGGAGCGACTCGAGGGTGTGTTGGGACTGACCCGGCATCGACTCGATGGGCTGTGGGTCGGCGATGCCTTCCTTGACGAAAAGGGGCGCGACGAGGTCGTTCACGCCGAGCGTCGTCTCGCGGACCAGACGGCGAAGCGCCGGCGTGGCGCGCAGGCGCCGCGAACGAGCGATCGGGAATCGGGGCATCGCCATCAGGGTATCGCGGTAGGCTCCCGGCCACCATGCGGCAGCTCACCGGACCCCTCGCACGCAGAGAATTTCGCCTGTACTTCCTCGGAAACGTGTCGTCGAACGTGGGGACGTGGCTCGCGAACGTCGCGCTCGGCGTCTACATGCTGGACCTCACGGGATCATCGCTTTGGGTGGGCCTGACGAACGCCGCGCTCTTCGTTCCCGTTCTGCTGTTCGCGATCCCTGCGGGTGCCTGGGCCGACCGGACGGACCGCCTTCGCCTCCTGGCCGGTGCACAGATCCTGGCCGGGTCGCTCGCCGGCGTGCTCGCGATCCTGGTCGCGCTGAACGCCGCGAACCGTTACGCCGTCGTCGCGATCGCCTTCGGCCTCGGCATCACGATCGCGATCGGGCTCCCGGCGATGCAGTCCGTCATCCCTTCACTCGTCCCGCAAGACGAGCTGGCCGAGGCGATCGGATTGAACGCGCTCACCTTCAACCTCGCGCGCGCCGTGGGTCCCGTCCTGGCGGCGGTGACCATCGCCGGCGCGGGCGTCGGGCTCGCGTTCGCGGTCAACGCATTCTCGTACATCGCGCTGATCGCGGTGCTCGTGATGATCGGCCGCCCACCCTATCTGCGCGAGCGGGACGGCGAACCGGGTCGCATCCGCGACGGGCTCGTCTACGCGTGGCGGCACAAGCGGACGCGAACGATGCTTCTTGCCGTCATGGCGATGGCGATGTCTCTCGACCCGATCCTCACGCTCTCACCGGCGCTCGCCGACGTGTACGGGCTCCCCGAGGGAGGCGCCGGCTGGATCGTGTCCGCGTGGGGCGGCGGCGCGGTGCTCGCGATCACGCTCGGGCGCACGTGGATCCGTTACGCGACGAAGCACGGCCTCGGTTGGGCGGGCTTGATCGCGCAAGCCGCCGGTCTCGGTGCGCTAGGAGTTGCACCGAACATCGCGGCCGCGATCCCGGCGAGCGTGCTGACCGGCGCGGGCTACATCACGGCCGCGATCGCCTTCACGACCGCGATCCAGGAGGACGTACCGGAGCGGTTGCGCGGCCGGGTGATGGCCCTATGGTCGGTGAGCTTCCTCGGGCCGCGAGTCCTCGCCGCCGTCATCGATGGGGCGCTTGCCGATGCGTTCAACCCGCATGTCGCCGTCGTGGTGTTGACGATCCCGGCGCTCGTCGCCGCCTTCTTCGTCCGACGGATGACTCCACCCCGCACGGACGAGCCGGTGGCTCCGGCAGCCTGATCCTGCCTCAGCGCCGGCGCTTCGCGAAGGCGCGCGCTGCGGCGGCGGCGAGGCCCGGGATCGTGTGCTCGCGGGCGACGACGTCCACGCGCAGACCGGCCTGTTTGGCGGCGCGCGCGGTCACCGGCCCGATACACGCGACCAGCACGCGGCGAGGCGGCTTCCCGTGGAGCAGGCCCATGAACGCGCGAACGGTCCCGCCGCTCGCGAACGTCAGGATGTCGATCTCGCCGGCGAGCACCGCCCGCCGCACCGGCGGATCCAAGCGAGCGACCCGCCGCAGCCGGTAGACGGTGACCCGTTCGGGCGTCCAACCCTTCGCGCGAAGCGCCTCTCCGAGGCCGGGCTCCGTCTTGTCGGCTCGTGCGAGCAGCACGCGGCCCGCCCCACGGGGGAACGCTTTTCCGATCGCCTCGGTCGTGAACGTCGGCGGAACGAGGTCGGGCTCGATGCCGAAGGCGCGCAACGTCGCCGCCGTACCCGTCCCCACCCCGGCCACCCGTGCGCGTCCGAACGCTCGAGCGTCGAGCCGCGCCGCGCGCAGCCGCGCGAAGAAGAACCGCACGCCGTTCGCGCTGGTGAAGACGACCCACGAGTACGCGCCGTCGGCGAGCTTCCGGGCGGAACGGTCGACGGCCGCCCAGGATCGCGGCGGCTCGACCTTGATCGCCGGCGCCTCGATCACCTCGGCGCCGAGCTCGCGCAGCACGCCGGACAGCTCGCCGGCTTGCTCGCGGGTACGGGTGACCAGCACGCGCGCGCCGGAAAGCGGACGAGTGTCCCAGCCGCCGAGCAGCTCGCGCAACCGCACGACGTCGCCGACCACGGTGATCGCGGGCGGCTCGATCCGCGCACGCCTCGCGGCCGTCGCGATGCGCGACAGCGGCGCGGTGACCGTCCGCTGCGAGGGCAGCGTCGCCGACGCGATCACGGCCGCCGGCGTCGAGCGCGGCTTCCCCGCGGCGATAAACGCCTTCGAGACGTCCGCGAGCCGCTCGACGCCCATAAGCAGAACGGCGGTGTCGGCGCGCGCGAGCGCCTCCCAGTCCAGGCGCGACCCCGCCTTGCCCGGGGCTTCGTGCGCGGTCGCGATCGCGACCGACGCCGCCCAGTCGCGGTGCGTCACCGGGATCCCGGCGGCGGCAGGCCCGGCCGTCGCCGAGGTGACGCCGGGAACGACCTCGGACGGGACGCCGGCCTTCGCGAGTGCCTCGGCCTCCTCGCCGCCCCGGCCGAACACGAATGGGTCGCCGCCTTTGAGACGGACGACGGACGCACCCGCGCGGGCCTTGGACACGAGGAGCCGGTTGATCTGCGCCTGGGTCATCGCGTGCTTGCGCGCGCTCTTTCCGGCGAAGATCCGCTCGGCTGCTCGTGGGGCATGATCCAACAGCGCCGGGGACACGCCGAGCCGGTCGTACACCACCACGTCGGCCGAGCGAAGCGCGGCGAGCCCTCGAACGGTAATCAATCCCGGATCGCCGGGCCCGGCGCCGACCAGGTAGACCGTCCCGGGGATCCGCGGGGATCTCTTCCGGCTCACGCCTCCGCCTCGAGCGAGGCGATGATCTCTGCCGCGCCGGCGGCGCGCATCCGGTCCGCGAGCGCTTCGCCGACGGACGCCGGGTCCGTTCCACGGACCTCGTCGCGGATGATGCGCGAACCGTCGAGCGTTCCGACCAGCCCGCGCAGCCGGATCTCGTTCCCGTCGAGTGTGGCAAGGGCGCCGAGCGGAACGTTGCACGATCCGCCGAGCGCCAGCAAGAACGTGCGCTCCGCCTCGAACGCGCGGCGCGCGAGCGGATCCTCGATCTTGGAGAGCGCCTCGCGCATGTCCTTGTCGCCGGCCCGGCACTCGACCGCGAGCGCCCCCTGTCCCGGAGCGGGAAGCATCACCGACGTCGGAAGCACCTCCGCGACGCGCCCGTCCTTGCCCAGGCGCTTGAGACCGGCGAGTGCGACGACGAGCGCCTGCACCTCGCCCGCCGAGAGCTTACGTAAGCGGGTGTCGACGTTCCCCCTGATCGACGTGGGAACCAGCCCCTTGCCGAGCGCGAGCAGCTGAACGCTTCGGCGAAGGGACGATGTTCCGACCGTCGTTCCCGGGGCGAGCTTCGCGAGCCCTCCACCGTGCCGGGTGATCAACGCGTCCCGCGGATCCTCACGGGGCGGGATCGCGGCGAGCACCAGACCTTCCGGGGTTGTTGCCGGGAGATCTTTGGCGCTGTGCACCGCGAGGTCGATCCTCGCGGTGGCGAGCGCCTCTTGGATATCTGCGGTGAACAAGCCCTTGCCGCCGATCGCCGGAAGCGGTCCCTGATGCGTGTCGCCGCTCGTGGTGATCGGCACGAGCTCGAAATTGCGGTGCGAGATCACCTGGGAGATGGCCTTGCGAACGTTCTCTGCCTGCGCGAGCGCAAGCGCGCTCCCTCTCGTCCCTACGCGCAGCACGCTTCGCGGCATCCGCGGGGAACCCTACCGCTCGATATCCGGCAGGTCGAAAAGGTCTCGAAGCGCGCGCGCGAGCGCCTCTCCGTCTGCCGTCCCGGCAGCCAGCTTCACCGCGGTGACCGGCCCGTGGAAGAGCTTCGCCACGATGGAGCGGGCGAGTGCCTCGACGGCCTCGCGCTCGGCGTCGCTCAAGCGAGCCAGCCGGCCCATCGCGCGCTTGACCTCGCGGTCGCGCACTTGCTCACCGCGCGCCTGCAGCGCTTCGAGGAGCGGGGCGAGATGATGCGATCGCTGCCACCGCGTGAAACGTGGCACTTCCTCCTCGATGATGTCGCGCACGCGACCGACTTCACGTAGCTGGTCGGGCCCGGGCGCGAGCGCTTCGCGGAGATCGTCGAGATCGCGGACGACGACGCCGTCGATCTCGGCGACGGACGGTTCCACGTCGCGCGGCACGGCGAGATCGAGAAACACGAGCGGCCGGTCGACGCGGGTCGCGAAGGCCCCGGCGACGAGCTCGCGCGTGATCACCGGCTGGGAGCTTCCGGTCGATGAGAGCACGAGGTCGGCGCGCGCCAGCCCTTCGTCCAACGACGTCATCGGCAGCTCCTCCCCGCCGATCCGATCTGCGAGCGCCTTCGCGCGTGAGGTGGTGCGGTTCGCCACGAGAACCGTCGCCCCCTCGCGCGCCATGCGTCGCGCGGCGACGTCGCTCATCTTCCCGGCGCCGACGACCAGCACCGTCTTCCCGTCGAGCGTGCCGAGAGCCTCGCGCGCAAGATCCGCCCCGGCTCCGGCGTAGGTCTTGACCGATCTCCCGATCCCGGTCTCCGAGCGGGCGCGACGGCCGACACGGATGGCCTGACGGAAGAGCGCCGAGAGGACCGGACCCGCTGCGCCTTCCTCGCCGGCGACCCGGTAGGACTCGCGCACCTGGGACAAGATCTGCGGCTCGCCCACCACCATGGAGTCGATGCCGCTCGCAACCGAGAACAGATGCGAAACCGCGTCCTCCTCGTAGTGCGAGACGAGCAACGCGCCGAACTCCTCGGCCGGCACGTGGTGGAACTCGGCGAGGAAGCGGCGAAGCTCGGCGAGCCCGGCGTGGAACCCGCTCACGAGTGCGTAGACCTCGGTCCGGTTGCAGGTCGAAAGGATGACCCCTTCGCGCACATGCTCGGCGGAAACGAGCTGATGCAACCCCTTGAGCAACCCGGACTGGTCGAAGGCGAAGCGCTCCAGCAACTCGACCGGCGCCTTGCGGTACGTGAGGCCTACGACCAGGACCGACACGCTTCTTCCCCCCGGATTAGTCCGTCCCGAGCAACAGTGCCGTGGCCCGCTCGCGGGCTCGCTCGATCTCCCCCGAGCGAACGAGGTCCATCACGTCGGAGTCGATCACTCGGTACCAAGCCTTCGCACGCTCATCCTGGTCACCTGGAACCTTCACTTGCTCACGCAACTGCGCGGTCAGCTCGAGAAAGCGAGCGTACTCGTCGCCGAACTCCTGCTCCAAGCGCTCGCGGATCCGCACCGCCAGGGCCGGCGCGGCGCCGCCGGTCGAGATCGCGACGACGAGGTCCCCGCGGCGGACGATCGATGGAGCGATGAACGTGCAGAGTGCCGTGTTGTCGACGACGTTGACGGGGATCCCCGCTTCGGTCGCGTCGGCGTACACACTCCGGTTGACCTCCTCGTCGTCGGTGGAGGCCACGACCACGACCGCACCCGCAAGATCCCCTCGCGCGTAGCGGCGCCCGACGAGCTCCAACTCGCCGCTTTCGGCGAGATCGCGGAGCGCCGGCGTGACGGTGTCGGCTATCAGACGAACCTTGGCCCCGGCATCGCGGAGCGTGCGGACCTTGCGTTCTGCGATCCGCCCGCCGCCGATGACGACCGCGAGGCGGCCTTCGAGGAGGAGGATGGCCGGGTATCCGGTGGTCATGGACGCGTGGACTTCGCGGCGCTCCCGGTCAATCGCTTGCCGCGCCGGAGGCCCTCCAGCGCCGACTTCCGCTGCTCGTAGAAGGAGAGGATCTGAAGTTCGATCGACAGGTCCACTTTTCGCAACGAGACGTCGTCGGGAACCTGGATGACGGCGGGGGCGAAGTTGAGGATGCTCTTCACCCCGGCGGCCGCGAGGCGGTCGGCCGCATCCTGCGCGGCCGGCGCCGGGGTCGCCACGACTCCGATGGAAACCTGGCGCTCCTTGGCGATCCGCTCGAGATCCTCGAAATCTTCGATCGCCAGCTCGCCGACCTGCTCGCCGATCTTTCGCTCGTCGGCATCGATCAGCGCCACCACGCGGAACCCGCGTGCCGAGAATCCCTTGTAGTTGGCCAGCGCATGACCCAGGTTTCCGACGCCGACGATCATCACGTTCCAGTCCTGGGTCAGGCCGAGCTCGCGAGAGATCTGGTAGATGAGGTACTCGACGTCGTACCCGACGCCGCGCGTACCGTAGGACCCGAGGTAGGAGAGGTCTTTGCGCACCTTGGCCGAGTTCACGCCGGCCGCGAGCGCCAGGGACTCGCTCGACACGGTGTGGGTGCCCCGCTCGGTCATCTCGACCAGGCTGCGGAGGTACAGCGGAAGGCGGGCGACCGTGGCTTCAGGGATCGCGCGCTCTCTCATCGGGGCTCTCCCAGCTATCCCGAACAGGGCCGAAATCGGGCCACCTGCAACCGGATTGTAGATGCTTGTGAGCACATTCTCAAATGGAATCCGGCCGATGACCACCGCTGACCTGGGAAAACATAAGGGGAGGGATCGATCCCCTCCCCTTACTCCGTGCGGCTCTACTCGAAGTCGGGGATCGTGCCGCCCCACTTCAAAGCGATCTCTCCGATCGTCGCTGCGAGCGGCGACTGAGAGAGGTGCTCGAGGCCCTTCCCGTCGGCGAGGGCGCCATTCGACGCGGCCCCGGTGCCCCCGGCAAGCGTGAACTTCCCGAATATCGCGACTACCTCGGGGATGCCGGCATCGATCGCTTCCGCCACCGCGTCATCGACGTTCGCTTCAGGGACCGAGAACTCGAAGGCGAAAACGTCTTCCAGCGAGATCGAGAACCATTGACCGGATCCGCCCGCCCCGATGGCCCCCTGGGCCGATCGGTTGGCCACGATGCATTCATGCGCGAACGCGGCGGTCGCAGGTAGAACGAGCATGGCGCCGGTCAGCGCGAGCGTCGTGAGTAGCTTCTTTCCCATCGGTTTCCCCCTTGTCGTGCGGTCGCCCAAGGCTACCGAAGGTGGGCAAGTCAAGCGGAGGGTGCTGCCTCTACCTCTGCGGGTGTGCTGTTATCCCGAGTCGTCGCCGGAGGTCGGGCACCGTGATCTCACCCTCCCCGACCACGACGCCATCCGCCTCCAGAACCGGGGTGCGCAACCGGTAGGGGTGGTCGTCCGGCACCTCGATCTCCTCATACGACACGCCGAGCTCGGCGAGCGCATCGCGGGCGTGTTCGCACAGGCCGCAGTTCTCGCTCGAATACAGCACGATCGGGCCGGCCGCCGTCCGGGTTGCTCGGGTCGCCATCCGGAACCCGAGGAACATCACGACCACGCCGACCGCCAGCGCTATCGAGAATGCCGAGCCGCGCCCGACCCTGGTGAGCGCGGTACTCCCGACCGCGACGATCGTTACGCCCGCCGCGATGAGACGGTTCGCGCGGGCGCGCTCGAGGCCGATCCGGCGGGCGGCGCGCTTGGTTGAGGTACCGAGGGTGATCAGCAGGACGACGATGTACGCCGAGATGGAATAGATGGACGCCAGCCTGGGCACCGACTGGTCGGCCCACGTGTCTTTGCCGCGAGGGATCTGCTCGGTCGCGAGCGCCGACCCGACCGTCGACGTGCTCGCGACCCTCGCCGCGGCGTACACGGTGGCGGCCAGCACGAGGACCAGCGCCAGTGCCGAGAGCGCACGCTTGCCCAGGAGCGCGAGGCTTCCGAGCGCGAGGTACGGCACATTCAGGAGCGCACCGAACAGGTAGTAGATCCGGTACAGCGTTGGGTCCCACCCCCCGCTGATCCCTCCGGCTACCGCCAGCGAGGCGAGCGCGTACATCGTCAGTGCGATCCCCCACGCCAGGTGCGGCAGCCGTTTCCGTCCGGCGTACCGGCGCAGAAGCTGGATGGCGAAGATCGACGAGACGAGGGCTGCAAGGGCGGGGAAAACGATCACGTGAGTTTCAGGACTTCCCGCCGTCGCGGAGCAGGCGCCGCAACACTTTGCCCGTCGGGAGGTGCGGCAGCTCCTTCACGAACTCGACGACCTGAGGACACTTGAATCGCGCGAGCGAGCGGCGGCAGAACTCGAGGATCTCCTCTTCCGTCGTGGACTCGCCGGGCTTCAGGACCACGAAGGCCTTCACGGCCTCCCCCGTGTACGGGTGCGGGATGCCGACGACCGCGGCCTCCGCAACCTTCGGATGACGGAAGATCGCGTCCTCGACCTCGCGAGGGTAGACGTTGAAGCCGCTGACGATGATGAGATCCTTCTTCCGGTCGACCAGGAAGATGTACCCGTCGGAGTCCGCGTATCCGACGTCGCCGGTGTGGAACCACCCGTCGCGGATCACCTCCGACGTCGCCTCGTCCTGTCGCCAGTACCCCCGGAAGACGTTGGGTCCGCGCACGAGGATCTCACCGGGGTCGCCGTCTTCGACGTCGTCCCCCGAGGCGTCGATGATGCGTACCTCGACCCCGGGGAGCGCCTTGCCGATCGAACCCGGCTTCGCCTCCTCCCCCATCGCATTCGACGTCACGCCGGGCGCCGTTTCGGTGAGGCCGTACCCTTCCCAGATCGTGATACCGAGCTTCCGCCGGAAGTCTTCGAGCACGGCACCCGGAAGCGGGGCCGCGCCGGAGACCGCGAGCCGTACCTTCGACAGGTCGTAGCGCTCGACACCCGGAGTGTTGAGCCAGGCGATGAACATCGGCGGCGCTCCGAAGAGCACGGTGACGCCGTGCCGCTCGACGGCTTCCAGCGAGCCCACGGCGTCGAACCGCTCCATCAGAACCGCCGTCGCTCCCGCCCGCATCGTGAGTCCGAGGATGACGTTGAGCGCGTAGATGTGGAACATCGGGAGCGCGAGGAGCACGACGTCGTCCTCGGCCTCGGCGAGCAGCTGCGCTTGGGACATCTGGTCCATGTTCGCGAGCAGGTTCGCGTGGGTGAGCATCGCGCCCTTGGGCCGCCCGGTCGTTCCGCTCGTGTACGCCAGCACCGCGAGGTCGTCCGGCGAAGGGTCGAACGCGGGAACGTCGCCCGCCGCACGGCCGAGCATCTGCTCCCACGTCATCGCCCCGACGGGGGCGGCCGAGCCGGCGACCACGACGTGCTCGAGCATGGCGAGCGTGTCGCGGATCCCGTCGACCGTGCCGACCAGCGGCTCGGAAACGACGACGGCTCGCGCGTCGGCGTCGGCCAGGATGAACGACACCTCGTCGGCGGTGTACATGGTGTTGAGCGGGATGGTCACCGCACCGGCGCGGGCAAGCCCTTGGTATGCGTAGATGAACTGCGGGACGTTATGGACCAGCACACCGACGCGATCGCCGGGCCGGATCCCGAGCGCGGCGAACCCCCCGGCGGCTCTTTCGATCTCACGGTCCAGCTCCGCGTACCTGATCGCCTGGTCGTGGAAGATCAGCGCCGGCTTGCTGCCCAGCCGGTTCGCCGTTTCCCGCACGAGGTTCGCGATGTTCACGCTTGGAGTCCCATCCATCACCCGAGAAACGCGCCGCGCTCACGGAGAACGCGCTGCACTTCGGCGACGTCGACCGCCCGCGCGGCAAGCCCTTTCTGAGCCGCGAGCGCCGCGCCGACACCCGCGGCTTCGCCTTGAGCCATCGACGGTGCGATCACGCGCGAGGATGCGAGCGCCTCGTGCGTCGCGGACATGCAACGCCCGGCGAGAAGCATGTTGTCCACCTCCGCTGCGACGAGCGAGCGGTACGGAACCTGGTAGTAGGCACCGGGTTCGAGCCAGCGCCACCGGGTCTCTTTTCCTTCGACGTGGAACTCCTGGGGCCACGCGCCACACGCGACAGCGTCGTCGAACCGCCCGGCGCCGAGCACATCCTCCCCGGTCAGCACGTAGTCCCCCATCGCCCGTCGGGTCTCCCGCACGCCGAGCTGGGTCGGCGTGTCGGTGAAGAACGCGTGCTCGAAGCCGGGCATGTGCTGAACCAAGAACCGGCCGGCCTTCTCGGCCTCCGCGCGGCCGGAGATCTCCGCCGCCGTCGCTTCGAAGAGATCGGTCATGTCGGGCGCGTGTCCTTCGACGCCGATGCGAGTCATCGCGCCCAGCACCTCGCCTTGACGGAACGTGGGAAGCACGGCTCCACCCGAGCGCGACAGATCCCATTCTGGCGCTTGGCCTTCCGTCGCGAGGAGCTCGTTGAGCCGGTCCAGCCCTGCAGCGTACGCGGCCTGCACGTCGACGTTGTGCATCAAGAACTGCATGGACGGGAACTGGCGCTGACCGGGCCCGCCGCTCTCGACGCGGCAGCCGGCGTGGAAGGCGAGGTCGGCGTCGCCGGAGGCGTCCACGAACACCCGGCCGGTGATCGCGAGCGGCCCCTGCTTCGACCCGACGATCACCGCCTCGATCCTGCGGCCTCGTCGCACGACCTCCGTGACGTTCGCGTGAAGCAACGGAGTCAGGTTCGGCTCGGCGGTGACCCACCGATCTGCCTGGCGTTTGAACGCCCAGGGCACGTAGATGAGGACCGCGGTCTCCTTGTAGGGGATCGGGCCGAAGCCGGCACCCGCGGCCTTGAGCTCCTCGGCCCAGGCTTCGGCGAAGCCCCGGCAAACGAGGTCGAATCCCTCAGCCGTTGTTCGATAGAGGCCGCAAACCGTACCCACCCAGGCGGACACGGCGTTTCCCCCGAAGAACCCGTACCGCTCCACAAGCGCGGTACGCGCGCCCATCCGAGCCGCCGTTAGGGCGGCGGCGAGTCCCGCGGATCCCCCGCCGACGACGACCACGTCTACGTCGAGAACAACGGGCGATGTGCGCTCTCCGAGACGAACGACCTTTTCATCCATCGGGACCACGGTCCTGTTTTTCACGGCCGGTGTTCGACGCGCGCGCAGTCTACGGCCGGAGCCGGAAGCAGGGCCAACACCATCAACTCGGACGAGCTCCGCCCCGCTCGGTTCGCACGTTCCTGGGGCGAACCGGGCGTCCACTGCCGCGGAGGTAGCGACAATGAGCTAGAGGGATAGTCACTATGCGTGGTCAAGCGATCGGAGCGCGGCCCCGATACTCACAGTGCTGATCGATAGTCGAAGTGTTCATTGATATCCGGAAGACAGTCAGTCTCCACGACAAAGGCAAACCCGTCGCGAGACGGGGACGCAAAGCCACGGAGCCCTAGGAACCACTGGGCCAGCCGGGTTGCCGAATGGGGACGACGGGTTCGCAAGGCCCGTTGGCCTCGAGGCATGAGAATTTCAGCTGGGGATGCTGAAAGCTCGGGGACGACGGGCTGTCTGTTCCGGCCGGAAGAGGGGCCGAACAGATGGGAAAGCGAACGATCACGGTAACGATGGTCGCGGCGCTCGCCGCGGCCTTCATCGCCCTCGCAGCTCCGTCGGCGAGCGCACTCTCTAGCTACGAATCCTGCTTCGTCAACTCCTTGAACGCCGAGCGTTCGGCCGTCGGCCGTCCAAAGCTCGTCGTGAAGAGCGACCTCGTGGCGAATGCCCGAAACCACAGTGAAGACATGGCCGCCGACGAGACGATCTACCACAACAGCAAGCTCGGCGATCAGATCTCCGGCAACTGGTGGGCCCTCGGCGAGAACGTCGGGATGGGCCCGTCGTGCTCGTCCATCCACAACGCGTTCATGGACTCGCCGGGTCACAAGGCCAACATCCTCGACAAGGACTACAACCAGATCGGCGTCGGCGTCGTCGTCAGCGACGGAACGGTCTACGTCACCGAGGTCTTCGCCGGTCGCCCCTCCTCATCCAGCCCGGCACCCAAGCCGGTCGTGAAGAAGTCGGCGCCGAAGCCCAGCACTTCCTCGGCGCCGGCACCGAAGCCACAGCCCAAGCCGAAGCCCAAGCCGGCGCCGAAGCCCGAGTTCAAGGCGTCGACGTGGACGGTGGACGTTCTCGTCCAGCTGGCGGGCATGGACGCGCGGCAGGTCGATCCTGCGACCGGCGCCGCGATGGGAGTCTAGATAAGCCCATCTCCGCGCCCCCGGGCTGCGGCCCCGGGGCCGGCCCCCTCTCAGACGCCGGCTCTGGTGAGCCGGCGTCTGATGCGTGCTCGAACTAAGGACAGGTGAAGATGATCGCGCAGCGCCCCGGCGGCTCGGGGGTCGGTTCGTAACTGGGCTCTTCGCCCGGCTCGGGCGTTGGCTCGCTCGAAGGCTCAGGGCTCGGTGAGCTCGACTCGAGGTCCGACTTCGGCTTCTGTCTTGCGGCTCCGGGGTCGTCCGCCTTCTCCACGACGTCCTGCGCGATCAGAGAGGCAAGGACGCGTTCGAAGATCTCGGCTGGGAAAGAGTTGCCGGTCACGCGGATCCCATGAACCCGCCCCATCGGCTTCCCCGACGGATGCCCTACCCACACGGCGATCGCGTAACCGCGAGAGAACCCGACGAACCAGGCGTCCCGGTAATCCTCCGTCGTTCCGGTCTTGCCCGCGATGTCGGAGACGCCCGGAAGGCGCACGGTGTAGCCGGTGCCTTGAGTCACAACCCGTCGCAGCGCTTCCCTCACGTCTCGGGCGACGTCCTTGTCGATGACTTCATCGCCGATGCGCTCCCCATCGACGAGGACTTTCCCGGACGAGTCCTCTGCTCGCGCGAGCCCCGTTGGGGTCAGATACTCACCGTCGTTCGCGATGGTGGCGTAGGCCGAGACCATCTCCAGGGCCGTGACCCCCGAGGTCCCGAGCGCGAGCGACGGAACCGCCGACAGCCGGCTGGTGATGCCCAGCCGGTGCGCGACCTCGACTACCTCCTTCGCGCCCACATCGCGGATCAGCTGCGCGAACACGGTGTTGACGCTGTTCGCCGTCGCGGTGCGGAGCGAGATCCAGCCTCGCCCTCGCCGGTCGAAGTTGCGGACGTTCCACACCTCGCCTGTGTCGAAGCGCACACGCATCGATCCGGGGGCGCTGTAAGACTTCGAGAGCTTGTAGCCCTCGTCGAGCGCGGCGGCGAGAACGAACGGCTTGAAGGCGCTCCCGGCCTGGCGGCGGGCCTGCGTCGCAAGGTTGAAATCGCCGGCTTTCACCGTCCGGCCACCTACCATCGCGCGCACCTCGCCGGTGGCGACATCGATAGCGACCACGGCAGCCTCGGGGTCATCCGGCCGGTCGAGCACGTCGGCGACAGCTTCCTCAGCTGCGCGCTGGACGTCGAGGTCGAGCGTCGTCGTCACGCGCAGCCCGCCACGATAGAAAACGTCCTCGCCGAAACGTCGCAGGATCTCACCGCGGACCCAGTCCACGAACAGAGGCGAGCGGACCCTCGCCCGCCGGGGTTGGGCGAGCTCCAGCGGCTCGAGGGTCGCTGCATCGCGCTCGGCGACTGTGATGAACCCGTGCCCGGCCATCCGATCGAGCGCGCGGTCGCGACGCGCCTTGGCAGCCTCGGGGTTGTTCCGCGGAGAGAACGCTTGGGGTGCGGCGGTGATGCCCGCGAGCAAGGCGGCCTGCGAAAGCGTCAGCGAGCCGACGTCCCGGTCGAAGTAAAGTCGCGACGCCGCCTGGACCCCGTAGGCGCCGTGCCCGAGGTAGATGGAGTTCAAGTACGCCTCGAGGATCTGATCCTTCGAGTAGCGCCGGTCGATGCGGATCGCTGCAACGGCCTCTGTTAGCTTGCGCCAGAGAGTACGCTTCCGCTGAACCGTCGCGTTCTTCACGACCTGCTGGGTGATCGTGCTCGCTCCTTCACGGTCCCCGCGTGCGTTGGCGGCAATCGCACGCGCGATCGCGATCGGGTCGACGCCCGGGTGGCTCCAGAATCGCTCATCCTCAACCGCGATGAACGCCTGACGAACGTGCACCGGGACGGCCGAAAGCGGCACGACGACGCGGTTCTCCTCGGCGCGGACCTGCGCAAGCGGCCTCCCGTCGCGGTCGTATAGGAACGCGGTTTGGAGTTGCGGCGTCGCGCCGAGGGTAGCGGGACCGTAATAAACGGAGAGTCCTCCACTCACGAAGAGTAGCGACCCGATGAGGAGGGCGGCCTGCCATCGACGCATACTGCGGAAAGGCCCCCTCCGCAGTTTCCGAACCACGGTGCGCCGCCACCACCTGCGGATCTGTTCCTCGGCGCGCACGCCGAACGAGGGTTCGCGCGGGAAGCCGTCGATCCCATCGAGGGTCGTGCCATGCGCCGCGATATCCGCGAGCGCGCCGCCCAGCGATCGATCGGCCATCCGGGGTTCCTCCCTATCTCTCCATCGTAGGTTCTGGCAAAACAGTACGTACCCTTCCCCGGTAGGATGCAGCGGGAAGTCCGAAAAACGGGGGTCATCCTGAAAGCGCGCCCGCGGATCCTTTGCGCGACGGGTCCCTTCTATATGCTGCCGCTCGGCCAGGTCTTCGAGGCCATCGGCAAGGCAGGCTTTCCTGGGGTCGAGGTCATGGTCACCAGTGAACGGGAGAGCCAGGATCCCGTCGCGCTCAAGGCGCTGGCGGAAGACTTCGGCGTCGAGGTCGCCGCGATACACGCCCCCTTCCTCCTCCTCACGAGGCGCGTCTTCTCAACCGATCCCCTCGAGAAGATCAAGCGCTCAACGGAACTCGCACAAGCGGCCGGAGCGCCGATCGTGGTCGTGCATCCCGCGTTCCACTGGCAGCGGAGCTACGTGCGGTGGCTCCGTTCAGAGCTCGACGAATTCCAGGCATCTGAAGGCATCACGATCGCCATGGAAAACATGTTTCCCGTTTGGATCCGCGGGCGCGGCATCACCGCCCACGCGACGACCGGGATCGAGGACATGAAGAAGTTCGGTGCGGTCACGCTCGACACCAGCCACCTGGCTGTGAGCGGGATCGATATCATCCGCGCCTACGAGGAGCTCCAGGACCGCGTGGTGCACATCCATCTTTCGAACAACCTCGGAGTCGGCAGGGACTCGCACGCCCCACTCAGACAGGGCGTGCTGCCGATCGCTTCGTTCCTCGAGCGGGTCGGCGAGAGCGGATACTCGGGTTCGATCACGCTCGAGCTCGACATACGCCCGTGGGCCTCGAACCCGCTCAAGCTCGCGTCGGTCCTCCGCGAGAACCGCGAGTACTGCCTTGAGAAGCTGGGCGCTTCTGCCGGAAAGTGACGCCGTGACGATCCGCGTCATGGTCGTCGACGACACCGAACACGTCCGGGAGATGCTCGCGACGATGCTCGAGCTGGACGGGTTCGATGTGGTCGCCAAGGTCGCGGGGGGCGCCGAAGCCATCGCCGCGGTCGAACGAAGCGATCCGCACGTCGTCGTGATGGACTACAAGATGCCGGGTATGGACGGGCTCACCGCGACGCGGAGGCTCCGAGAGCTCGCCCCGGCGGTTCCGGTGATCCTGTACACGGCATACATCGACGACGCTCTCGAAGCCGCCGCTCGCGAGGCCGGGGCAGCGCTCTGTCTGGGCAAGGTAGAAGGTCTCGAGCAACTGGAGCGGCAGATCTCCGAGATGTGCATCGAGCTGATGGGCTGAGCCGAACGAGGAGGTCGATCTCATGCGGTTGAGCGGAAAGCGCATCCTGATCCTGTGCGGACCCGATTACGAGGATATGGAGCTCCACTACCCCCGCTACCGGCTGATAGAAGAAGGAGCCGACGTCGTCGTCGCCGGCATCGGCGAGGCGACCTACAAGGGGAAGAAGGGTTACCCGATCGCCGTGGATGCCCAGGTTTCCGACCTCGCCGCGCGGGACTTCGATGCCGTGATCATCCCCGGCGGGTACGCCCCGGACCACATGCGCCGCTCCGAGGCGCTCCTTTCCCTCGTGCGCGAGATCAACGATGAGGGGAAGACGGTTGCGGCGATCTGCCACGCCCCCTGGGTGGCGATCTCGGCCGGGATCCTGAAGGGCAAGCGCATGACGTGCGTGCCGGCGATCAAGGATGACGTGATGAATGCGGGCGCCGACTACGTGGACGCGCCGGTCGTCGTGGACCGAAACCTCGTGACGAGCCGCCGCCCTGAGGACCTCCCTCTCTTCCTTCCGGCCGTGATCGAAGCCATCGCGAACCAGGACGCCTGACAAGCCCTCGAACAAAGGAGAAAGGCGGACCTGGGGAGTGTGGTCCGCCTTTCGTTCGAAACCTTGGGTCGAGGTGGTCGCGCAGTTGCCCGACTCTTCATCCCTCGCGCCCCGGCATCAGGGCGCTTCATACCTGGAGCCACAACACTTTGTGCGGCGCTGCCACCACTTACATAACTACGCAGCGCGCGATCGGTTTCCTACGGCCGAGCGGGCAGACGTAAGAAACATCCACTTTCTGCCGCCTCGCGCCGTTCGCCCGTCCCAAACGATGCCCGAGCCCGGATCGATCGGATCCGGCGAACCGTACGTTGTAGGCGGATAGAACGTAAACCCTTGATGAGGAGCGGTTCGCGGAGCAAGGAGGCTCCGACCTGGGAGATGCACCGGGAAAGGACGGGACCCGAGAGGCGCGCGGGTCACGGTCGCGGTAAATGGCCCGATTCAACTACGCAGAAATCCTCCTAACGTCCCTTTCCCGCGCCAGACCCGGCCACGTAAAGTCACAGGTCAGAGCGGGGTGCGATGCGACGGGGAACAGCGATCACCTTGGTGGCGGTGCTGGTGCTCCTTCTCGGCGGCGTCACACTTCAACTATTGCTGAACCGCTGAGGCCGGGAGCGTCGAAGCTCGGCCAGGAGAAACATGGGTCTTGAGGCGGTCAACCCGCAGATGGCTGAAGCCGACCCTATCGAGGAAGGTCGTATGAGCGGACCCCTCGGTGCGGTTACCGACGCCGGTGCCCCAGATGAGGGGGGCGCCGTAGGTGAGGTCGAGGTCGTCGCCCTCGTCGACCGAGCCCGCGAAGGGGATCCGGAGGCTTTCGCGGCCCTTTACGACCGTTACGTCGAACGGGTGTATCGCTTCGTCGTCTACCGGGTTCAAGGGGACTCCGCCCTCGCCGAGGACATCACATCCGAGGTCTTCCTTCGGGCCCTCCGCAAGATAAAGGGCTTCCAGTGGCAGGGCCGCGACGTCGGGGCTTGGTTCCTGACGATCGCTCGGAACCTCGTCTTGGACCACTTCAAGTCGGGGCGGGCTCGCCTGGAGATGCTCGGCATCGAGACGCCGATCAGCGACGACCGCGTCGTCGACGCGGAGGATGCGGCTCTCGCCCGGGTTTCCCAGCAAGACCTCTACAGGGCCATCAAGCAACTGGGCAGCGAACAGCAAGAGGTCATCTACTGGCGCTTCCTCCAGGGCTACTCCGTGGCCGAGAGCGCGGCGGCCATGGGCAAGACGGATGGGGCGATAAAGGCGTTGCAGTACAGAGCGGTCAAAGCGCTCTACAAGCTGGTCGTGGTGGGCGAAGATGCGTAGTCCGTTCGAACTACCCGAAAAACCACCCCTTCGTCGGTCGTGTCCCGGGCGGGCATGGATTCGTTGCATTCAGTGGAGCACCCGATGAAGAAACCCACGAGAGACGAACAGGCGTTCGCCGAGCTGCTGGAAGGTATGCAGACCGAGGCACCGCGGCAGCTTGCCCGCATGGCGGCCTTGGCCGACGCCCTCCAGCACGCCAGACCCACGATGGGCCCGGCGCCCGCGTTCCGCAACGCCCTGCGTAACCGGCTCGTTGCAGAGACCGCCGTGCGACGCCCCTGGTTCGAGGGCGTCCGCGCCGGTTGGATCGAGCGGAACGCGCGGATGCGGCGTTCCTTCCGCTTCGTGTTCGCAAACGCGGTCGCGGCTGCGATGCTGCTCGCCGGCGGCTCGATCATGGCGGTGGCTCAGGACTCGGTTCCCGGCGACTGGGACTACTTCGCCAAGCGCCTCCATGAGGACGCTCGGCTTTTGGTGACCCGCGCGCCCGAGCCGCGCGCCGACCTCCAGATGCAGCTCGCACGAACGCGGCTCAACGAGGTCCGCGAGCTGATCAGCCGGTCGGAAACGAACGTCGAGCATTACACGACGGCGCTCAACGACATGGACTTCCGCACGCTTGACGCGACCAAGCTCCTCATCGGCGTGTACGGCGACACGTCCGACCGGATCCCATTGGACCGGCTGATCAAGTTCGCCGTCGCTCAGCGTCAGGGCCTCGAGGTGCTCGTCGACAGGCTGCCGGCCGGCGCCCGGCCTCAGGCGCGTGACTCCATAGACATCCTGGAGCGGGTGTCCGAGCGGGTCACCGGGATCATGGGCGGATGCCTGTGCCCGGCGAACCCCCTGCTCCCAGGCCAGAATCCGCCGGCAGTCGGCGACGACGGAACCGGCACGGCCGGCCCGCAAGCCCCGCTGTGCCCATGCTCCGACTTCCGCGGGGAGGAGCCCACCGACGAAGACCCAGGCGCCATAGGCGATCCGAACGACCCCAGTACGACGCCCCCGCCGACGACTCCGCCGACGGAAGACCCGGACGCGCCGATCGATCTCCCGGAACTCCCGGTGGTAGGGGACGACGCCGACGATCTCGTCAACGGCCTCATCGACGAATTGCTCGAGCCGCTCGAACCGATCGTCGGCCCTTCTCCGTTGCCGACGATCTCGCTGACTCCGCTCCCTCTCGATCTCGGCAGCTAAGCCGGGCCCGAACCCCCTCAACCAGGACGCAAGTCCCGTATGCCTACGGGACGGTTGATCACACCTGAAAACTCCCACTAGTCAAAGCTAAGGAAGCGCGGCATACTCGCGTCACTTGAGTAACTAGTCCCTCGTTACCAGGGGGACGCTCGAGACAAGCGCCACGATGTTCGGGGCACCGACTCGGTTCCACTCGACGCAGTTGTCCGTAATTGCGTTAGAGGGTTCAAAGAGCGGTCGCCAGAACCAGAAGGTGCTAGCGCGGGCGGCCAGGGAACCGTGTCGTTCGGTAGGGGCCTCAACAGGAGGGCGAGATGCGCAAAGGGGTAAGCAAGACCCGCCGCCTTTCGGCGGTGGTTGCGGTAACGATGGTCGCCATGCTCGCGATGGGCACGGGCGCCAACGCCGCATTGCCAACGATTTCCGTTCGGAACTACGTCGCCCAGGCCAACGCCAGCGTCCTCGACGTGAAGCTGGCCCTGCCGACGGTCCTTAACACGGTCCTCGGTGCCGCGGACATCGCGAACCCGATCGAGCAGAGCATCTCGTTCAGCCGGGCGCTCGGCCAGGTCGACAAGCTCGGCGACAAGGGTCATGGCCTCGGCCAGATGTTCGACGGCACCCTCAACACCACGCTCGAGACCCTGTCGACAGCGCTGCTCGGCAAGAAGCTGCCGAAGGCGTTCGCTCCTCTCGCGCTCGTGGAAAAGGTGGTCCATGAAGACCTCCTCGCCCTCGACGTTCAGGGCCTCGTCAAGGTCGGCATCTCTGAGGTCAACGCCTCCAGCACCCTCAACAAGCTGGCGGACGGGACGCGCGCCATCAAGAGCACCAGTGACTCGAAGCTGGCCGGCATCACCGTCGGGCTCACACCCGCACTGGTCGACACCCTCAAGGGCGTCCTCCAGCCCGTCCTAAACGAGACCGACGCCCCGGACACCGGCATCGTCGACACGCTCAACGGCCTGCTTACGCCAGTTGAGCAGCTCGTCGAGACCACCCTCGGTGTTCCGGTCAACCTCGACCTTCCGAAGATCGGCGAGCTGCTGAGCCAGCCGCTCATCTCGATCGGCCTCATCGAGACCAAGTCGGCCACCGACTTCGCGAGCAACGTCCGTAACGCGACGGGCTTCTCGCGCATGGTCGACATCGACCTGTTCGGCAAGGGCGAGAACGCGCTCGTGCACATCGACGCGCTCACGACCAAGACGTTCGCTCAGGTCGGCGTGAACGCGGCGGACCGCAAGGCCACCGCGATCCACGAGATCGCCGGCCTCCGCGTCCTGAACAACACGATCAGCCTGATCAAGGGCGACCAGCTCGCGATCAACGTCAACGGCAAGGAGATCGCGCTGACCGACCTGGCCGGCATCGACCTCGATGCCGTGCTCGACCAGCTCAACGGTCTCCTCTTCGACACCCTCGGCCTGAAGATCAACGTGCTGGGCACGTCGAAGTCCGTCAACGCGACCACGTCCCAGGCCAAGGCCCGGACGATCGAGGTCGGCATCGCACCGAACATCGCGGGTAACGTGCTGTTCGACCTGTCGATCGCCGGTCCCGGTTCGGACGTCTTCGCACAGGCCAATATCGCTGGGTCGAGCAGCCCGCCGGCGCCACACCCGACCACCGGCGTCGCCACCAACGCGTACCTGTTGGCCGGCCCGGCTCTGATCGGCATGGCGGTCCTGGTTCGCCGGTTCGCGCTGTCGAAGTAAGCTCGGTCGCAAGCATCGGAGGGGCGGCTCTGTGAGCCGCCCCTCTTGCTTTTCCCTCCTCCGCCCCTCGGAGCGCACCCGATCGATGTCCGATTCGCCCGGAAAGAACACCTCGAACCAGGAGGAATCTACGTTCTCGTGAGGAACCTGGAACGAACCGGCAGGGCGGCCAGGAGGGCGCATGGCTCGGATCCGTCTGTTTTCGTTGATGTTCGTCGTCCTCGCGGTTTCCGTGCCGAGCGGAGCCTCGACCTCCCGGGGAGTCGGCTGTGCGAAGACCATCCCGGCCGGGGGAACCGCACAGTGCGTCACCAGCTTCCGGATCCCACACTTCGATCCCGGCGACGCCATCGACTACGAAACCCTCATCGCGCGGATCGTCTCCCCGCAAGCCGACAGCTGGAAGGTCCACGCGAAGATCTCGGACGGCAAGGGCAAGGTGTATTTCGCCTGGGAGTGCGTCGTCCGACGTTCGTCGGTGACCGCTGGAGGCAGCGCCTACTTCGATCGCACCTGCCAGGCGTGGAGAAAGACCGTTACGACGACCCGCCACGGTAAGACATCCACGACCTACTACACCGCAAGCACCTCCAAGCCGCAGGTTCTGACCGTTACCGCCTGGGTTGGAGGCTGCGCCCCCTCGGGGACGAGCCCCTGCCGCTTCGAGGCTGCTGCGACCTATCTGCTTTCCTGACGCCCGGCCCCGGCTGACAGCTCGGGCACCAGTAGGTCACCCGCTCCCCCGCTCCCTCGGCGGCTCCTTCGCCGGGCTCGATCCTGCGGCGAACCGAGGTGCCACAGCGACGGCAGGGCTCCCCTACCCGCCCGTAGACCCAATGGCGCCTGCCCCGGCGCGGGTCGCCCGTGGTGACCTGGTTGCCGGTGGCTCGGTTCGCGAGCAGCAGCCGCCGAGCCAGCGCCACGATGCCGTCGAGGTCCACCTCACCCACAGGCGTGGCGGGGTCCACGCCGCGCAAGAAGCAGATCTCGGATTTGTAGACGTTGCCCAGGCCGGCCATCACCGTCTGATCCAGGAGCGCGTCGGCGAGGCGACGAGCGGGGTCGGCGCGGAGCCGGCGAAGCGCCTCGGCACCGTCCCAGTTCTCGCCGAGCAGGTCGGGTCCGAGGTGACCGACAACCCGCCCCTCCTCGGCGGTGGCGATGAGCTCGACGATGCCGAGTTCCGAGCCGACGGCGGTGCAGGAGCCCGTCTCGATCACCATGCGGATCGCGTCCCGCGGGCCGCGAGGGCGGCGGCCGGCGGGCAAGAGCCTCCAGGCGCCATCCATCCTCAGGTGCGTGTGGACGGTCAGGCCGGCGTCGGTTCGCATCAATAGATGCTTGCCGCGGCTGGCCACCTCGGTGATCGTCTGGCCGGCGAGGTCGGCGGTCGCGAGGGCGGGGACGCGGAAATCGCTTCGGATGATCACGTGACCGGCGAGCGCTCGGTGGAGCGTGTCGGCCACTTTCGCGATGGTGTCGCCCTCCGGCATCGTCAGACCCGCAAGCGAAGGCCCTTCGGCGTGCGCACGAAGCCGGCCTTCGTCATCTCGTTCCCGATCGGAGAGTCGAAGACCAGGGGAGCTCCATTGACGCGCTCGATCGCGAGCGGCCCCAGTGTGCCGGCCCGAGCCGCAGCCGCCAGGGCGGTCATGGCCGCTCCCAGAGCCGCGGGATCGTCGGTCTGCGCGAGCAGGGAACGGCCGCCCTTCTCCACGTAGAGCGCCGGAAGACCGTCGACAAATACGACGGAGGCGCCGGCCTTGCGCCCGGCTCGGTGACCGCCGTTCTCCGCCGGCGAGTCGGGCCATCCCAGGGCAGCGCCGTAGGGGTTCGCCGGGTCGGTGGCTGCGAGCACAACGGCATGCGGCTCCGCGGCCGCCGGGGTTGTGCGCATCCGGTCGACGGCGCCGGGAAGCGCGAATTGCGCTCCGCCGAGGCCCTCCACGAAGTAGCCCCGCCGGCAGCGTCCGGCGTCCTCCATCGCTTTGAGGACCGGATAGACCGCAGCGAAGCCTCCTTGGGTCCGCTCGGAGGCGACCGCGCCGCGGGTGAGCACCCCGTGGCGCGCGAGGAGCGCTCGAGCGGCGGCGTGGAGTCGCACGGTGGTGTCGGGCTCGCGTGCGGACAGCAGGCTCCAGCGCCCGGCCGCGGTCGGCGGACCGAGGCGCGCAGGCAGGGCGGGGCCGCGATGGCCGCGCCGCCGCGCCGGCTTCCGCGACACGCCGCCTCCCGCGAGCAGGGCACGCAATGCGGCGAGGGAGTCGTTCGTCGCGATCCCAGCCCAGACGAGTTCCCAGAGGGCCAGCACGACCTCCGTGTCGTCGCTGGACCTGGTCGCCTCGCCGATCTGACGGAAGAAGAGCGCTCCCCGCTCGCGCAGAGCATCCTGTACCGCTACCGCCGTCCCCGAAAGGTCTGCCGCCGCGACCGGCGGGATCAAGAGGGACGCCTGATCTGCGAGACACAGCGTGATCCAGCCGTCGTCGGGCCCGAGCGCACCCGCGCCGGCCCACACGACCTCTCCGGAGGCACAGAGTTGGTCGAGGAGGCCGGGCGAGTACCCGCTCAGCCGGGCCGGCAGGATCGAGCGCTCGAGAGCGCTGGCCGGCACCAGGACACCCTGGAGCTGTTCGACGGCGGTCAGCACGGACTCGACGGTCGCCCGCCGGTCGGACCCGACGTCCTGCCAGGCGGGCAAGAACCGCGCAAGCGCTTCCGGTGGGACGGGTTCCACCTCTTTGCGGAAAGCGGCGAGCGAGCGGCGTCGGAGGACGCGGAGGACCTCCGCGTCGATCCACTCGCGGCCGGACGCCATCGGCCGGAACGCGCCTTCGAGCACGCGGCTTTGGGAGCCGAGCCGGCGCAGGGTCTGCTCGACGACGGCCACGCCCAGCCCGAGCCTGCCGGCGGCATCGACGGCGAGGAACGGCCCGTGCGTGCGGGCGTAGCGAGCGACCAGATCGGCGAGCGGGTCGGTGACCGGTTCGAGGAACGCCTCGGGGACCCCCGCGGGAGGCACCACGCCGAGCGCGTCCCGGTACCGGGACGCGTCCTCCGCGGCGATGAGACGCTCCTCGCCCGCGACGCGGACGCGCAGCGCCCGACGTGATCGCTCGACCGCGTCGATGATCGCGCGCGTCGCGCCGCGGGCGGAGGCTTCGTCTTCGGTCAGGTCCCCGAGCACCCGAAGGGCGTCGTGGAGGTCGTCGGCGTCGCGGATGCGACGTTCGGGGCTCAGCCGCTGAAGGTCGAGCTCCAGATCGGCCAGCGCGCCGGGGTCCACCAGCTCGCGAAGCTCGGCGGTGCCGAGGAGCTCGGCGAGCACCTGGCGGTCGAGCGACAGCGCCTGCGCCCGGCGCTCGGCGAGTGGCGCGTCGCCCTCGTACATGAAGGCGGCGATGTAGCCGAACTGCAGCGAGGACGCGAACGGCGACGGCATCGCGGTGTCGACCTCGACGACGCGGATCTCGCGCCGCTCGATGGCCTGGAGCAGCTCTTGCAACGCCGGGAGGTCGAACACGTCCTGGAGGCACTCGCGGTAGGTCTCGAGCAGGATGGGGAACGACCCGTACCGGCTCGCCGCCTGCAGCAGGTCGGCCGAGCGCTGGCGTTGCTGCCACAGCGGGGTGCGCTGCCCGGGGCGGCGCCGCGGCAGCAGGAGCGCCCGCGCGGCGCATTCGCGGAACCGCCCGGCGAACAAGGCGCTCGAGCCGACGGAACCGACGACGAGTTCTTCGATCTCCTCGGGCTCGATGATGATCGAGCCGGCCGCGGGGGTCTCGTCTGCCTCGGGCAGACGCACGACGATCCCGTCGTCGGTGTACATCGTCTGCACTTCGATGCCGAGCCGTTCGCGGACGCGGGTCTCGATCGCTTGCGCCCACGGCGCGTGCACCCGAGCGCCGAACGGCGAGTGGATGCAGACGCGCCAGTCCCCGAGCTCGTCCCGAAAGCGCTCGACCACGATCGTGCGGTCGTCCGGCAGCGTGCCGGTGGCCTCGCGCTGTTCGGTCAGGTACTGGACCAGGTTCCGCGCCGCGTTGTCGTCGCAGCCGAGGTCCCGCAGATGCTCCTCGGCTGCGGCCGGCTTCATCGCGGCGATCTCTCGCGTGAAGGCGCCGAGGGCGCGACCGAGCTCCACCGGGCGACCGATCGAGTCGCCGTGCCAGAAGGGCATCTTGCCGGGGACGCCGGGTGCCGGGGAAACGATCACGCGGTCCCGCGTGATGTCCTCGATCCGCCAACTGGACGCGCCGAGCACGAACACGTCCCCGACGCGCGACTCGTAGACCATCTCTTCGTCGAGCTCACCGACGCGGGTCGGCTTCTCGGACGCGGTGAACACGCCGTAGAGGCCGCGATCGGGGATCGTCCCGCCCGAGGTGACGGCGAGCCGCTGCGCGCCCGGCCGCGCGGTCAACCGTCCGTCGATCCGGTCCCAGTTCAGGCGCGGACGGAGCTCGGCGAACTCGTCGGACGGATAGCGGCCGGAGAGCATGTCGAGGATCGCCTCGAACGAGCTCCGCGGCAGGTCCTCGAACGGCGCGGCGCGGCGGATCACCTTCTCGAGCGTGTCGACGTTCCAGTCGTCCATCGCGACCATCGCGACGATCTGCTGCGCGAGCACGTCGAGCGGGTTGCGCGGGTAGCGCATCGCTTCGATCCCGCCTTCGCGCATCCGTTGGACGACGAGCGTGCACGGGACGAGGTCGCCGCGATACTTCGGGAACACGATGCCGCGGCTCGTCGCGCCGACGTGGTGGCCGGCGCGGCCGATCCGCTGCAAGCCCTGCGCGACCGACGACGGCGCTTCGACCTGGATCACGAGATCCACCGCGCCCATGTCGATGCCGAGCTCGAGCGAGCTGGTGGCCACGACGGACTTGAGCCGCCCTGCTTTCAGGTCCTCCTCGATCTGCATGCGCTGCTCGCGCGCGACCGAGCCGTGGTGAGCACGTGCCACGGGCTCTTCGTTGAGCTCGTTGATCTGCCCGCACAGGCGCTCGGACAGCCGGCGAGAGTTCGCGAACACGATGGTCGACTGGTGTTCGGCGATCAGGTCGGAGATGCGCTGCTCGACGTGCGGCCAGATGCTTGTGCGCTCGACGGCGGACAGGACGTCACCGGGCTTGAAGTCTTCAGTTTGGCGGCCGAGGGCGGCCATGTCCTCGATGGGAACCTCGATGCGGAGATCCCAGCTCTTCTCCTGCTTCGGCTGAACGACCCGGACTGGGCGGCCGCCGCCGAGGAACCGGGCGATCTCCTCGGCCGGGCGCACGGTCGCGCTCAGACCGACGCGCTGGGCCGGGCGGTCTAGCAGCTCGTCCAGGCGTTCGAGCGACAGCGCCAGATGCGCGCCGCGCTTGTTGCCGGCGATCGCGTGGACCTCGTCGACGATGACGGTCTCGACGCTGCGCAAGGCCTCTCGGGCCTGGCTGGTGAGGATCAGGAAGAGCGACTCCGGTGTGGTGATGAGGATGTCGGGTGGGTGCTTCGCGAAGCGGCGGCGGTCGTCGGCCGGCGTGTCGCCGGTTCGGATCGCGACCTGGACCTCGCGGAGCTTCGCGTCGGTCCGCTCCGCCTGCCGGGTGATCCCGGTCAGCGGCGCCCGGAGGTTGCGCTCGACGTCGACGGCGAGCGCCTTGAGCGGCGAGACGTAGAGGACCCGGAGGCGGCGCTCGTTGCTTTCCGGCTCGGGCCCGGTGAGGAGCCGGTCGAGCGACCATAGGAAGGCCGCGAGCGTCTTGCCTGAGCCGGTCGGCGCAACGACGAGCGCGTTCTCGCCGGAAGCGATGGCACCCCAGGCTTCGGATTGCGCCGGAGTAGGTTCGGCGAAGGTCGCATCGAACCAAGCCCGGACGGGTGGGGAAAACGACGACTGGGGGTTCACCACTCGACCATCTTGCACCACGTGACCGCCACCCTGCCGGGCCTCTCGGTTCGCCGCCCACATCCGGCGACGCTATCCTGCGCCGCGATGGATCTCCCTGCTTTGTCTGACCTCAACTTGCCCGGCGCCGACGGAGAGCAACATCGCCTCGGCAGCTATTGGGCCGACCGGACGGTCGTTCTCGTCTTCCTGCGCCACTTCGGCTGACTGCACTGCCGGCAGCATGTCGCGCAGTTGCGCGACGCTTACGACGAGATCAAGAAGACGGGCGCCGACGTGGTCGCGATCGGCACGGGTAACCAACGCTACGCGCGCGGGTTCGTCGAGGAAGAGAGCATCCCTTTCCCGGTTCTCGTCGATGACGATGCCGTCGCGGCGAAGACGGCGAGCGTCAAGCGCGGGAGCGCGTGGAACGTGCTCGGCCCGAAGACGTACCGCGCCTCGATGCGGACGCGTCGTGCGGGATACAAGGTTCACATGGCCGGGAAGCGTGTGTTCCAGCTCGGCGCGACCTTCGTCGTCGGGCCGGGCGACACCGTCCGGTACGAGCACATCGATGTGACGACCGTGGACCACGCGCCGATCGAAGAGGTGTTCGCAGCCCTGACCGATCGCGACCTCGAACGCGGCTGAACGACTCGAAGGGCTATCCTTCGCGTGCGATGGATCTCGAAGCCCTCTCCGAACTCAGGCTCGCCGACGGCGACGGCGAGGAGCATCGCCTCGGTGACTATTGGGCCGACCGCCCCGTCGTCGTCGTGTTCCTGCGCCACTTCGGGTGACTGCATTGCCGGTACCACGCCTCGCAGTTGCGCAGGCACGAGGAAGAGATCAGAGAGAAAGGGGCGGAGATCGTTGCCGTCGGCACAGGGGACGCCCGCTACGCGCGCTCCTTCATCGACGATGAGAGGATCGGCTTCCCCGTCCTCCTCGATGAGGCCGGCGAGGCCGCGGAGATCGCGTCGCTCCGCAACGGACGCTGGTACGAGCTCGCCGGGCCGAAGACCGCGGCCGGGGTCCTCAAGGCCACCGCCGCCGGGAAGCGCCAGCACCGGCTCGGCAAGCGCCCGAAGCAGCTCGGCGCGACGTTCGTGATCGGGCCCGGCGATGTGATCCGCTACCAGCACATGGACGGCAACGTTTCGGATCACGCGCCGTTCGAGGAGATAATGGCGGCACTGAACAAGGGGGACGCATGAGCAAGATCGGGCTCCAGATCCCGAACTTCACGTTCGACGCGCCGGACACCGAACTGTTCGGCAAAGTGGTCGAGATGGCGGTCGCCGCGGAGGAGACCGGATTCGATTCGGTCTGGGTGATGGACCACTTCTACCAGCTGCCTCCGCTCGGCGGCCCCGAACGTCCGATGCTCGAGGCGTACACGCTCCTCGGTGCGCTCGGCGCGCGCACCTCGCGGGTGCGGCTGGGCGCGCTCGTCGGAGGAGTCACCTACCGGAACCCTGCGCTCGTCGCGAAGGAAGCGACCACGCTCGACGTGATCACGGGAGGACGCGCCATCCTTGGTCTCGGTGCGGCCTGGTACGACGTCGAGCACGACGCGCTCGGCTTCGACTTCCCTTCGGCCGGCGAACGGATCGACCGGCTGGAGGAGGCGGCGCACATCTGTCGCTCGATGTTCACCGAGGAGACGCCGTCGTTCGAAGGCCGGTACTACCGGATCCGCGAAGCGCGGAACGTGCCGCGGCCGATCCAAGCCGGCGGAG
>JBBDRM010000130.1:34919-55568 GCA_040905475.1 Actinomycetota bacterium | reverse complement strand
GGCGGCCCGCGGATCATGTTCGGCGGCGGCGGCGAGAAGCGGACGCTTCGAGCGGTGGCGCGCTACGCGGACATGTGGAATTTCATCGGGGACGCGCAGACGTACGCCCAGAAGCTCGAAACCCTCCGCCGGCACTGCGACGAGGCCTCGCGCGACTACGACGCGATCCTCAAGACCAGGCTGTCCACACTGGTTCTGACCGAAACCGAGGAGCAGACCCGAGCCACGCTCGAGATGCTGGCCCAAGTGGCCGGAGAGCGTGGGGTCGGCGGATTCAACGTGGGAACCGAGAAGGAGATCCTCGGCCAGCTCGAGGAGCTCGAAGGTGTCGGGGTCGAGTACTTCATCTTCAACATGCCACTGTCGACGGCGGAGCAGGTCCGCCGGGTCGGAGAGATGCTCCGCGGCATCTGAGGCGCCTCGCGGTCGAGCCCCGGTTCCTGCCCCGTAGGGGCTCGACGGCCTCGGGGTGGCACACTAGGCCGCGTGACACCGGAACCGACCCGCGATCCGGGCGGCGAGCGACGCCGCGTCACCGTGCTGTTCTGCGATCTCGTCGGCTCGACGCGGCTCTCCGACTCCCTCGACCCCGAGGATTACAGCGACGTCATGCATGCCTACTACGACTCGTGCTCGCGAGTGATCGAGGGGCTTGGGGGATGGCTCGCCGATTACCTCGGCGATGGGCTCGTCGTCTATTTCGGCTATCCCACCATGCACGAGGACGACCCGATCCGGGCGGTCCGTTCCGGACTCGGCCTGATCACCGCCGTATCCGACCTCGGCGCGCAGCTGGCGGCAGAGATCGAGCTGACCTGCAGGGTCGGTATCGAGACGGGGTTGGTTGTTATCGGGGAGGCCGTCGGCGAGTCGCGGGAGCCGATCTGGGCGCTCGGGAGGACGGTGAACCTCGCGGCACGGCTGCAGGCGATCGCCCCGGAAGGGTCCGTGGTGATCGGGGAAGGTACGCGCTCGCTCGTTCAAGGGTGGTTCCATCTCGAGCCGCTCGGCGAGCGATCCTTCAAAGGCATCGCAAAGCCCATCGCGGTCGCCAAGGTTGTAGCCGAGACTGGGGCGAAGGATCGGGTGCGGGCGGCGCTGCCGCTCGGGCTTCCCCCGATGATCGATCGCGAGACCGAGCTTTCGCGTCTCAACGAGGCGTGGGCGCAAGCGGAAGCGGGTCGCGGAACCGCGATCTTGCTCCGGGGTGAGGCCGGGATCGGCAAGAGCCGCATCGCTCTATCCTTGCTCGAGCACGCGCGAGCGTCCGGAGCCGCGGTCGCCGACCTCCACTGCACCATCGAGGACGTCGTGAGCCCGCTGGCTCCGGTGGTCGACTACCTGCAGCGCGAGGCCGGGCTGGACCCGGCCGACGGGCCGGAGCGCCGGCTCCAGCAGGTGCGCGATCACTTGGCCGACACGGGATCCTCTGATCCGGACGCCGCGGCGTTGCTCGCCGAGGTCCTCGTGCCGGAGGCACGGCCGCCGGCGGTCGAGGCGTCCCCGGAGGAGCGGCGCTACCGGGCGATGCATGTCTTGGCCGACACGATGCTGAGCCGCGGTGAGGCGGCGGTCATCGCGGTCGAGGACCTCCACTGGGGCGACCCCTCGACCATCGAGCTCCTCGGGCTGATCGCCGACCGGATCGACTCCAAGCCGGTGCTGCTGGTGCTCACCGCGCGGCCGGAGTTCGAGCCACCCTGGATCGGAGACCACCGGGTGAGCTTCGTCGATGTCGGCAGCCTCGACGCAACGTTCACTGCCGCACTCGCGTCTTCGGTCGCCGGCGCCAACCTGCCGCGGGAAGCGCATGCGCTGATCCACGCTCGCAGCGAAGGCGTTCCGCTGTTCGTCGAGGAGCTGACGCGATCGGTGCTCGACTCCGGGCTTGTGTCGGTCGAAGAAGGTGGCGCCGTGATCCACGGGCGACTGGAGGAAACGGTTCCCGGCACGGTTTACGACCTGCTCGTCGCGCGCATCGGCCGGCTCGGCCGAGACGCGGGCGTCGCGCAGCTCGCCGCGGTACTCGGCCAGGAGTTCAGCGCAGACCTGATACGAGCGGTGGCGCCGGAGGAGCAAGAGCTCGACGCCAAGCTCGCGCGGCTGATCGAAGCGGGAATCGTGCAGCGGCGGGGCGACGGTGGGATCGAGACGTTCCGGTTCTCGCACGCCCTGGTGCGCGACGCCGCGTACGGGCTGCTTCTGAGGAAGCGCCGGCGCGAGCTCCACGGCCGGGTCGCCGACGTCCTGTTGCGAGATTACTCCGAGCTGGTGGAGGCGCGGCCCGAGCTGGCCGCGCCGCACTTCACCGAGTCCGGGCGCGACCAAGAGGCGATCGAGTATTGGCTCAAAGCCGGCGGAAGAGCCGTGGCCCAGTACGCACTCCACGAGGCGATCGACCATTACCAGCGGGCGTTGGAGCTCGTTCGCGCGCTTCCCGGATCGCCGGACCGGGTTCGGCGGGAGATCGAGATCCTGTTCTCTCTCGGACCGCTGATCCAGAATGCCTCCGGCGGCGGGGACCCACGGCTGCGCGTTCTTCACGCACGGATCTCGGAGCTGTCGCACTGGCTCACGAGCGATGCGGAGCGGTTCACCTTCCTCGCCTACGGCTACGCCACCCAGATGGTGCTGGCGAACTACCAAGCCGCACGGCAAACCGCCGCGCTCCTCGTCGACGTGACCGAGGCGGGCCGCTCCAAGAGCCGCGCGCTGGTTGCCCATTGCTTCTACGGAACGACCCTGTTCCAACTCGGAGAGATCGACGAGTCCCGCGCATCGATCGAGCGCTGTATCGCCCTCTACGACCCCGATCGGCATGAGTCGCTGATCAACGTCGCAGCGATCGACCCGGGAGTGGTCGCGTGGGGCTATCGCGCCTGGACCGAGTGGCACCTCGGGCGCGCCGATACGGCGCGGCGTACCGCGTCCGAGCTGCTCGATCTGGTTGCCGCGCACCCGCACCCGTTCCGAACCGCAACTGCCCTGGTCTGGGTCGCCGGCCTTGCGTACCGGCTGCGCGACCCGGAGGAAGTCGCCCGGCATGCCGGAGCCGCGATCGCGATCTCCGCAGAGCGGGGCTACGAAGAGCTGGAGCGGTACGCGACGTGCTTGCGTGGCTGGGCCATCGCGATCGCAGGGGACGCGGATGCGGGGACCGAGACGATCCGACGCGGACTGGCTCTCGTCCCCCACGGCGGCAGCCGCGCGCACACCTCGTGGTACCTGATGATGCTTGCCGAGGCCGAGCGCGCGGCAGGGCGCCCGCTCGAAGCGCTCGACGCCGTGTCGCGCGCGCGGGCGTTCGCCGACGAGACCGGCGAGCGGGTGTTCTTGCCGGAACTGATCCGCGTCGGGTCAGAGCTGCGGAACGAGCTGGGGCTCTCCAGGGTCGACGACACGATCGCCGAGCTCTCGCGCGCCATCGAGGTCGCCCGCGAACAGCCGAGCCTTCCCTTCGAGCTTCGCGCGGCCGCGAGCTTCTACCGTCTCAAGGGAGACGATGCATCCCGCCGCGTGTTGCGTGGATGCCTCGACTCGCTCCCCGAGCCGGTCGAAACGAAGGACCTGATCGAGGCGCGGGCGCTCCTCGGGCGCTAAAGCCTGATCGGCTTCCAGAGCACGACGTCGGTGGCCGGAGAGTAGAACACGAGTGGATCCTCCCCGCCCACCTTCACGCCCATCGCGCTCACGAGATCGGCGCTCCGCAGCTCCATCTGCGCGCGACGGAGGGTCCACGGCGTGTGTTGGATGTCTCCGCGGAAGAGACGGCCGCTTCGCATCGTGCAATACATCGAGTAGCGCTCGGTTAGGAAGTGCTCAATGGTTCCTTCCCCGGGCTCGAAGAGCTCACCGTCGGGACGATATTCCACGTCCAGCTCGGCCTCGCCGCCTGGTCGCACAGACCGGAAACGGAAGGCGTCCGCGCCGCGCTGCATCGAAACGCGCGCGAAGTAGTACGGAAGTTGGAACCCGTATCGGGCGATGGCCACGTTGATGCGGCTCTCGGTGTCGAGGCTCAGGAACCAAACGCCGGGTATGCCGTCGGCGCGGACGTACGTGCGCAGATTCACCTCGGGGAAGGTCGAGATGAACGGCAGGGGCGGTAGCCGGTAGAAATGCGCGTCCTCCATCCACATCGGGACGACGCTGATCCACGCACTTCCTTCCGCGGTGTCGATGTCGAGGCCATCGGGGACCAGGGGGCGGACCGCTTCGACGGAGACCGGCCAATTGCAGAAGAGCAGATCCTCCCAGCGCTGTCCCTGGATCCAGTGTCCCGCGGGTGTGGGTATCGGCGAACGCTCGCGCCGCTCGGCCACCGCACCGTAGCGCTCTTTCGCTACCGTTCGCGTGCTCATCGCCTGCCGACGCGCATCGCGAGACGCCGGGTCATCCCGGGTTCCTTCACGCCTTGGAGCGTCTTGGGGATGTCGAAGTCGGGCCGGTCACCGCCGCGATCGAACGTTGCGTAGGACTGCAGCAGCGCCCGGCTGACCGTCGCCGCGGTCTTGCGGAAGAACCAGGACCGCTGCTGCGTCAGGCCGGCGGCGCCGGCGGCCAGCGAGGCCGAGCGGAAGACGGACCGCGCCTTGCTCGGCGGCGGAACACCCAGATCGTCGGCCACCTCGTCGCCGACGAAGTGGCGGATCATCGTCGGGCCGAAACCGGGGACGAAGCGGCCGGGGAGCGACCGTTCGAGCACCTCGAGCAGCGCGGCCGTCATCTCGCGGCCCTCCGGGCTCGGAGCCCAGTGCCGGGCACGGATCTTTGCCGAGAGGGCGGCCGCATCGGTGGCGTCCCTGGGCAAGAGCTCCTCGCGGATCCCAAGCATCGCCCCCACCACGTTCCACGTGTGAAGGAAGGCCTCGGTCTCCTCGTCGGTCACCGGGACGCCGAGGGTCGCCAGGCCGGTGAGGACCGTCCAGCTGAACGCGGTGAGCGTGCCGGCCAGGTCCTCCTGGTTGATCGGCGCGCCCCACTCGGCCAGCCACCGGGGCCCTTGGGTCGTGTCCGGCGTCCGGAGGATCCGCGGGTCGTTCTCGATCAGATACCGGACGCCGGCGTGCATCAATCGCACTTTGCGAACGGTGCGGTAGCCGCGGGCGCCGGGCTGCATGCCCCCCGGCGCCATGACGTCGAGCACCATCTGGGCGGTCTCGACGACGCGGCGCTTCGTATCGCTCGCCAGCCGCGCCGTGAGCTGAAGCACCTGGACGCCTTTGGCGGCCGCGTAGCACTCCGGAAGCGACGAGCACATCAAGACGAGCGGTACGTAGAGGCCCCACCGGCCGAAGAAGTCCTCGCCGAGGCGCATCAAGTCGGGGTCGGCCCAGTGCGGCAATGGGGGTCGCTCGGCCAGGTATCCGGCGACGGCCGGCGAGCATTCCTCCGGCGGAAGCTCGTGATGCTCGACGAGCTGGCGGAAGAACGCGTGCGGACCGCCGAGCGCAGCGCTTTCGAAGTACGCCTCAACGATCTCGTCCGCTTCCGGATCCTTGATGAGGCGCATCCGGTCGAGAAGCTGATCGCTCCACCGGCTCCCCTCGGCGAGCTCGGGCGCCAGCCACGGGAGCCAGCGCATGCGTCCGTCGGGGTGTGGGTCCGTGAGGAGCCCGTGCGGGTAGCACGGAAGCTTGCGGTCGACGAAGCGCGCGATGTCGGGAAGGCTGAGCGACTTGGAGGCGAACTCGAACAACACGTCGAGGTTGGCGCAGGGTTCCTGATCGATCAGCGCGAGCGCCTCGTCCTCGCTCGAACGCGCGCGCCGCTCGAGCAGGCTTTCCTCGAGCGCGTTGAGCGGATAGGTACGGGGATAGAAATCGGGGATGTCCATGACCACGGGAACGGCCGGTGAGCGCGGGTCGGAGAGGAAGCGGGCGATCAACGGGTCGCCGCCGACGGCGAACGGCTCCCCCTCGGCAAGGGCCTGCGCGTACAGGACGCGCGCGAGTACGAGGTTCATCAAGAATTGCTCCGAAGGGCGCTCGCGGGCGGCCACGTGCGCGGCCTCCGTGTAGCCGGCAAGCACGCTGGAGTTGTGCGCGCGATACCAGGTCACGGGCGACGGAGCGTTGAGGAAGCCCACCCAGAGCGCGACGGCGTCCGTGGACGGATCGCCCGAGCCCTCGTGGGCGATAAGGCTCGCCTCGAGCGCATCGCGGATGATCCGCTCGTTGACGGCACGCCACCACGGCGATCCCGGACGGACGCGGGCGTGCGGCGCGTTGAGCACACCGCGCTCGATCTCCCACCGCATGAACGCCAGCTCGGCGCGACCGTATCCCTCGATCTCGGGGCCGGTCGTGGCGTCGTAGAACGCCTTCGCGAGCCGGTAGCGTTCCTCGGGATCATCGCGGACGACGCTCGTACGCTTCGCCGCTTCGATCGCGAACCTGCTTGCGGTCATGGACATCCCCCGTCCGCGGAGTATTCCATGGGAGCGCGGCCCGGGGAAAGGGCGGTGTGAGGAATCGCTCAGCGGATCAGAAGAAGACGCCGCGGCGATGCATGAGGTTCCGGTACAGGGTCTGCTGGATCGCGTCCCGGACCTGGTCCGTGAGGTTGAAGACGAACATCGGGTCGTTGGCCGCCTCGGCGTCGAACCCGGCGGTCTCGATCGGCTCGCCGTACTCGATGATCCACTTCGACGGCAGCGGGATCGCGCCGAGCAGCCCGAGTGCGGGGAAGAACGGCGTGATCGGGAAGTATGGGAAGCCGAGCAGGCGGGCGAGCGGCTTGATGTCGGCGACGATCGGATAGATCTCCTCAGCGCCCACGATCGACACCGGGATGATCGGTGCGCCGGTGCGCAGCGCGACCTCGACGAATCCCCCGCGTCCGAACCGGCGCAGCTTGTAGCGCTCGCGGAAGGGCTTGCCGATCCCCTTGAACCCTTCCGGGAACACGCCGAGCGCCTCGCCGGCGCGGAGCAGCCGGGTCGAGTCCTCCTCGCACGCGAGCGTGTTGCCACTCTTGCGCCCGATCTCACTAACCACCGGAAGCGTGAAGACGAGGTCGGCGGCGAGGAGCCGGACGTGCCGGCCGGTCGCCTCGTACACGCCGTACTTCATCATCAGCGCGTCCATCGGCACCGTCCCCGAGTGGTTCGCAACCAGCAGGGCTGGCCCGGCGGCGGGGATGTTCTCGACCCCGACCTGGTCCACGCGGAACCAGCGCTCGAAGAGCGGCCGAAAGATCGGAAGGAGGACGTTCTCGGTGAGATCGCGGTCGAAGCCGAAGTCGTCGATTGGATAGTCGCCGGTCAGCCGGCGGCGCGAGAACGCGAGCACGTCGGCGAGCCAGGCCTGGAACGCGGTCGGGGTTTCCCGGGCTTCGCGGGCGGTGTCGTGGTGCCTGCGGCAGTAGCCCGACTCGTCGGCGAGGTTTCGGCACAGCTTCCCGTCGGCGTTGCGGGCCGCGCATCGCGGACGCTCGACGCGGCGGCCTTGCTCGATCGGGACGACGCGACCGTTCGCCATCAGACGCTCTCTTCCGCGGAGACGAACCCGCGCCGCGCGAGGAACTCGTACAGGTCGCGCTCCCACTGCGCGGCCTGCTCGTTCGAGAAGATCTTCGCGATCTTGCGCTTCGCGATGAAGTCCTTGAAGGCCTCTTCGGTCGTGAACTCGGGCGTGTAGCCGAAGCGCTTCTTGAGCCGGTCGACGTCGGCCACGCGCCCGTACAGGAGGAACTTGATCTGATCCGACGAGAAGTCGACGAGGCCGGTCTGCCGTACGGCTGCGGCCACGAGCCCCATGAGCGGCACGAAGACCGGCAGGGCGGCCTTGCCGGCCATACGCACGGCCTTCGACATATAGATGACCCCGTCGCCGGAGGCATTGAAGATGCCGGGGTGGTCGTTACGGGTCGCCTGGTAGAGGATCTCGATCGCGTCCTGCTCGTGCAGGAACTGCATCCGCGGGTCGAACCCGAGCGCCGTCGGAACCACCGGCAGCGAGAAGTAGCGGGTCAGCGGCGTGTCGATCATCGGACCGATGAAGTTGGCGAAGCGCAGGATCGTCAGCCCCACGTCGGGGCGCCGGCGACCGAACGCGCGCGCGTACTCCTCGACCTCGACGGCGTCTTTGGCGTAGCCGGTCCTCGGCTGGGACCGGGGGGACATGTCCTCGGAGAAGACCGCGGGGTCGGTGGGCTCACTCCCGTAGACCGCGGTGGTGGACTTCATGACGACCTTGCGCAGCGACTCGGCCTTCTGGCACGCCGCGAAGAGCTGCATCGTGCCGATGACGTTGATCTCCTTCATCGCCGACCGACCGCCGACCGCGCCGGGCGTCGCGATCACGGACGAGTGAACGACCGTATCGACCTCGGTCGCTTGCAAGACCTTGACGATGAGCGGGTTGCGGATGTCCGCTCGCACGAACTCGGTCCGGGTGAGCTCGACCTGGGGTTCCTCGAGGTCGACGCCGATGATGCTGGCGACATCAGGGTCCTGCTCGAGTCGCTGAGCAAGGCGGCCGCCGAGGAAGCGGGAGATCCCGGTGATGAGGATGCGCTGGCCGGTCAGAAGGACTCCCCTTGAGTGCTTGCGATCAAATCCGATGTCAGGATAGTCGGGCTGGAGGGACGACTCAACCGAGGAGAAGATGGACGGACGAGACCCAGGTTGGAAATCTGTACTGAAGCTCTACGGGCGCGGGCTCTTGCCATGGAATGTGCTCCGTCGCCGCGCTACCGCCGGGCTCACCAGGCTGACGCAGATCCGAGCTATCTGGTTGTCGCTCGTGACCTCGTTGTTCCTCTTCTTCTTCGTCTTGAACTTCCTCATCCCGTGGGAAGGGGATCCCGGGCCCTTTCCCTCGGTCATCGTGCTAATGGGTACCGTTTCGCTCGCCAGCGTTTACTCCCTCAGAAGGCGACCTCTAACCGGCTCCACCAGTGAAACGCTTCTCGAATCGTTCATGCAACGCTTCTTCGTCAGCTTCGCGTTCAGCGAAGCCACCGTGTTGTTTGGCTTCGTCTGCGTTTTTCTACGCGAAGTCCGCTGGCTCTATCTCGTGGGGCTGCCGTTCGGCCTGATCGGTATGACCCTGGGCGGTCCACTGCGAGGAAACATCGAGAACTACGACCGGATGCTTCGGTCAAGGGGAACACCGCTGCGATTGAGTGAATTGCTAACGCAGCCCGTTACGCCGCCTGAGAAGCCGGGGGCTTAGCTCGCGGGTTTCTGAGCGCGGGCGAGGATCACGTGATCTCCGCGGTGCGCCTCCAAGCGTTTCTCGGCGTTGCCGCGATTCACGACGACGGCGATCCGGCGATAGGCATCCTCGAGAACCGCGAGCCTGCCCGCCGCAACTTCCGAGAACGTCGTGCAGTACTGCACGTAGTGGGCCTTGCCGCCGACGCGCAACTCCAGGTCGTCCCCGAGCATGACGCCCACGCCCTCGAGGTCCTCACGATGGACGTTCAGTTGCAGGTTCCCGAAGTGATCCGTTTGCACGACGACCCCGTGGACGTGGTCGTCGTCGACCTTGGCCACGGGAAGCTCGAGCCGGGTCAGCTCGGCGACGTCCAGCGGGGGGCCGACCTCCTCCGGTGGCATGCCCAGGGCGAGGCGTGCCGCGATGGGGGCGAAGATGTCGCGGCCGTGGAACGTCTTGCTCACCGGCATCAGGCAGAGGTCGTCGCGGGTGATCTCGTGCGCCTGGGCGGCACCGCCGAGCGCTTCCGCGGCCAGCCAAAGCAGCCCGTTGTCGGGGCCGACCAACGGCGGGCCGGCGCGCGTCCCGATCACGACCGCTCGTCGCATGGTGCCGACGCCGGGGTCGACGATCGCCAGATGGACGGCCGGCGGCATGTAGCGGACCGCCTGCGCGAGGACGTTCGCGCCGGCGCGCACGTCCTGCGGCGGGAGCGCGTGCGAGATGTCGATGATCTGCACCTCGGACGCAAATCGTTTGATCACGCCGTGGCAGACGCCGACGAACTCGTCTTCCAGCCCGTAGTCGCTCGTGAAGGTGACGAAGCGGAACGAGAGCGTCATCGCATCACTCCCGGTAGGTGATGAGGAAATCCATGATCAGGTCGGTGACCCGCTGCCTGCTCGCTTCCTCGGTCAGCAGATCCGTTCCGTGCGCCGCGCTGCCGTCGATCACCTGGAGGCGCTTCTGCGCGGGGGCGAGGGCAGCGAATTGCTGAGCGGCTTCGGTGTAACGTTTATCGTCGTTCTCCCCGACGATGAATAGCGAAGGCTCGTCGAGCATCCCGACGGCCTCGCTCGCGTCGAGCCGGTCGATCGACATCGGTGCCGAGATCGCGACGACCCCCTCGAGCTCCTGTCCGGCCGCGACCACGAGGGCCGCCGTGCCTCCCATGCTCGCACCGATCACGAAGATCTTCGAGACCCCCAGCGCGCGGAGCCTCTCCACCGCAGCCCCGAGGTCGAGCGCTGCGAGGGAGGGGTTGCGCTCCCCTCCGGAGATGCCGTGACCGCGGAAGTCGAACGTGAGCACGTGGAAGTCTCGCTCAACGAGCTCCTCGACGAACAGGATCCAGGAATCCTGGGTCGATCCCAGCATGTGCGCCAGTACGACCCCGACCGGGCCTTCGCCGCGCTCGAAACCGTGGAGCTGGATGATCTGGGCGCTGCCGGACTCGGCGGGTGCCGGGATGGTGATCTCGGAGCCGACGATCCGGCGCGGTTCGTCGTTGCTGCAGGCCGAGGGCAGGAGGACGACGACGATCCCGAGCGAAACGGCGATCGTTCGACGGAGTGGCACCCGTGAGGGTAGCCGCGGGCGCGGCTAAGTCTTCTGACGCCGCTGCCAGCGCGTCTTCTTCAGCAGCTTCTTGTGCTTGTGCTTGCGCATCTTCTTGCGGCGTTTCTTGATGATCGAGCCCATTTTTTCCTTCGTCGGGGGTCCCGCGGATGCTAGCAGGAAACCTAATCCGAGACGAACAGCTCCCGGAGATCGATCCGATGCGTGTCGAAATCGGCCGTCACCTTGGTCGAGCCGACACGCAGCGCCTTCGCCCCTTCGGCGACCGTCGAGATCATCTTCAGCCCGTCCTCGCGGTACTCGAGGATCCCAAGCCCCATGCACGTGCCCTTCCCGTCCTCCATGCCCACCAGGAGCCCATCGAGCTTGGCCGGGTCGACGTCGGGCGGGAGCTGCGGCAGGAACACGCTCGACTTCACCTTCCAGCGGTGAACCGGCGGCTCGAAGAACGCCTTGAGCTTCTCGCGCCGGTTGGCGATCCGTTCGTCGACGTTGGTGATGCGGACCCCGTCGGGGATCGGCATGCACTCGACCTCGACCGGCATAGTGCGTCGCACGATCCCGAGGATCGGCTCGAGCTCCTCGCCGCGCTGGAAGCCGATCACCCAGTCGGGCCGAAGCGCTTCCAGCTTGTGGAACTTGAGGATCTGACCGAGCGTGCCACCGATGAGACCCGTCGTGTCGACCAGGATCACCTCGGCGCCGGCGCGGCGCGCCTCTTCGGTCAGCTTCGACGAGCCGACGACCAGCGGCAGCAGGTGCCCCTGCGGGCTGGTGTCGCCGACGAAGTAGATCTGATCGGGGCGGGACAGCCCCTCGGAGGTGAGGTCGGAGTCCTCGCGGATGTACTTCAGCCCGATCGTGGTCGGCGGACCCACGGTCGTCTGGCCGACGTCGGTATCTACATAGGCGACGGTCCGCCCGACGCGGACGGCGACGGCAGCGACCATCTTGCAGAAGGTCGTCTTTCCCGAGTCCATGCCGCCGAGGGCGACGGCGGTTCCGCCCTTCTCGACGACGCGCGCGATGAGGGTTTCGTAGGCATCCATTGAACTCGCCTCACGGTCATGAATCTCCAGCCATCAGTGGAGGCGGCCGAGAGGCCCGCGGGTCGGATGCCGCACCGGGTCGGGTGCGTTGCGCGGTGTATCGCTATCTCAGACGGCAGTCACGTAGCTCGCATCGAGGTAGGACTCGACGTCTTCTTCCCGGACCCGGAATGCTCGGCCGATCCGGACGGCAGGAAGCTTCCCCGCCCGGATCAGACGGTAGACGGTCATCTTTGAAACCCGCATGCGCTCAGCGACCTCTAGGGCGGTAAGAAATCGGGGGCCGCTGGGCGAGGAAGACCTCGCCAACCGTTCTCCTTCCGCTTACGTGCAGGCATGGTAACACCCGCATTGCTTGGGGAGAAAGGGAAGTTGTGCCGTTAGTGCCGTATCGTCCGGACGAGTACCTCGGTCAGAGGCTGATACAGGGCGGGCGAGACGTTATCGTCCAGCGGCACGAGGACCTCGATCTTTCGCCGGGCCTTGGCGACGGCAAGGGCCGGGTCATTGACGTCATTGAAGCCGATCACCTCGAAGCCACGCTCGATGGCCGCGCCGGCGAAGCCGTGGTCGGCCATGATCAGATCCGGAGGCTCGCTCGTCTCGAGCAGGTTCTCCATCGGTTCCCCGGAGTGCGTGTGCAGCAGCGCCGCGCCGTCGGAGAGGACCCCGACCCCGTCGAGGTAGAAGACCCGCAGCCGCCGGCCACGATGGTCGTGCCCGAACTTGACCCCCTCGGCCGGGGTCAGCACCTTGCAGCCGGATTCCGCCAGTGTCCTGGAGACCGCCATGTACAGGGGCAGCGGCCCGGTCGGATGGCCGGTGCAGAGCAGCACCCGCTCCCCCCGGCGCGCGGCCTCGCGCAGCCGGGCGGCCATCGCTTCGAGCTCGTCGAGGGTCCGGTTGGGGTCGATGTAGCCGGGCCCGTCGCGCTCGGTCAGGTCGGCGGAGCAGCCGCACAGTGCCGCGACCGCGTCCATGACCTCTTGCGCCTCGAGGCCGTCGTAGGAGAAGCCGAGCATCTTGTCGGGGTCGCCGGCCGCCAGCAGCTCGGCGTTGCGAACGGCGTTCGAGCGTGGGGTCTTGGTGGGGCCGGCCACCAGGGTGGTGACCAGATATTCGCGAAGCCGGGCGCGGTCGTCTTCTGAGAGGATCGGGGGCATCGACCTCAGTGTACCGGCGGGCTCAGTCTTGCTCTCGGGCGACCTGGATGATCATGAACCCGGCGCGCATCACCCGGACGCGGTCCCCGGCCTTCAGTCCCGTGGCGACCGATTCCGAGCCGAGTCGGGCGTCTTCCGTGCGCTCGTCGTCGAACGTGATGGCGAGGTCGTAGTAGATGACGCCGTGGAGATCGAAGGCGCGCACTCCTTGGATGGTCCCGATCTCGTCGCCGAACATCAGACGAGCCCGTGGTAGCCGAAGATGGCCGAGGCGGTCCGCTCGGCTGCCGCGCGCGCCTCTTCCCGCGCCTGCACGAGGCGGCCCTCGGGAGCGCGAACCTCGGGATCCGACAAGGTGCTTGGAAGCTCGGGCGGCGCTCCGTGCTCGAGCGCGAGCTCGCGCCACGCCTCGGGAAGCCGGTCGTCGAGCTCCGCGCCGATGATCTCGGCAGCGTAGATCGTCCACGCGCGGGGGACGACGGTGTAGATCTGGTAGCCCCCGCCTCCGAGCGCTAGCCAACGGCCGCCGGTAACGCGGTGGGCCAGCCGGTGGAGCGTCGTTGCGATCCAGCGATAGGTGTCCGTTATGAGCGCGAGGTGGGCGAGCGGGTCGGTCGCGTGTGTGTCGCAGCCGAGCTGCGTCACGAGGATCGACGGCTTGAACGACTCGACGAGCGGCGGAACGATGCGCTCGAACGCTGCGCGATAGCCATCGTGATCCGTCAGCGGCGGCAGCGCGACGTTGACCTTCGTGCCTTCGGCCGGACCCGTTCCGATCTCCTTCGGGAAGCCGGTTCCGGGGAACAGGTACTCGCCGGACTCGTGCAGCGAGATCGTCATCACCTCCGGATCGTCGTAGAAGATGAATTGCGGGCCGTCGCCGTGGTGAACGTCCACATCGATGTAGACCACCCGCTCGCCGAGGCCGGTAAGCCGGCGGATCGCGATGGCGGGGTCGTCGTAGATGCAGAACCCGCTCGCGCGGTCGGGCATCGCGTGATGGAGGCCGCCGGCCGGGTTGAACGCGTGCTCGACTGCACCGGAGGCGACCTGCTCGGCGGCCACGAGTGACGCACCGGCGACGAGCGCGCTGGCGTCGTGCATGCCGCGGAACGCCGGGTTGTCGCCGATCCCGATCCCCCAGCCGTAGTTGCCGTACGGATCCGTCGCGGCCCGGCCGATACGCTCGACCGCATCGATGTACGCGGGCGAATGGACGAGCTCGAGCTCGTCTCGCCTCGCGCTTCGCGGCTTCACCACCTCCACGTTCGACAGGTCGAGCAACCCGTACGCGCGGGCCAGCTCCACGGTGAGCTTCACCCGGATCGGCTTGAGTGGGTGCTGGGGCCCGAAGTCGTACGCGACCAGCGCCTCGTCCCAGGTGATCGCGACCCGACGGCTCATGGGTGCACCTTCGTCGAGAGCACGGCTGACATGGCTGACATGTCAGCCATGTCAGCCACCCCTCCGAGCGGCCCTCGGTCCGACCTTGCGCAGCGCGAAGCGCTTGACACGCTCCGCGAGCTCCGTCGGCCGGTCGACGGGGATGTCGTGGATCGAGGTGACCCATTCGATCTTCACGCGCGGGTTCGAGCGACGGATCTCTGCGACGGCACGCTTCTTCATCTCGTAGAAGTCGCGCTCCTCGTCCGTGACGTGCCTGCGCGGGCGAGCGCAGTACATCAAAGTCGGCATCGTGATCCGGGCCAGCAGCTCTTTCGGCCTCTGCCGATACATCGCGCGCAGGATCTTCATGTGGTTCGCCCGCGAAAGGCACGGCTTCACGTGACCCTTCTTGTCGATGAAGAAGAGCGAACGCGCGATGTGCTCCATCTTGGGCGACCAGCGCCGGCCGACCTGACGGCGAACCATCGCCAAGATCTCGTCGATATGCACGCCGGCGAGCGGGGGCGGCGCGGCCGCGACGCGCGCCTCCTCCCAGGACATGATCTCGGACATCGACCCCATGCCACCGTCGACGCACACCACACCGGCCACCGCTTTCGGATGCCGGTCGGCGTACTCGATGCTCACGTTCGCGCCGTAGGAATGGCCGGCGACCAGCGGCCGCTTCGCCCCGACCGCTCTCGCGACGGCAGCCAGGTCGTCGCAAACCTCGTCGAAGGAGTAGTTCGAGGGCCGCGACGATTCACCGTGCCCGCGGTGGTCGTAGGTCGTCACGCGAAAATCGCGCTCCAGCAACGGCACCACGAGGTCCCAGATGTGCTGCGTCGATGCGAGCCCATGGATCAGGATGACATGGGGGCCGCGGTTGCCGAAAGAGCGCGCGGCGAGCCGAACGGTTCCTCGACGCACGGTGAGCTCGCGCACGCGGATGATCAGTCGATGCCCTGCGACTTCTGGAGCTTCCCCGAGTAGTCGACGCTGACGGCCTTCCACTCCGTGAACTCGTCGAGCGCGACCGGGCCGGCCTCGCGGTGCCCGTTGCCGGTCGACTTCATCCCGCCGAAGGGAAGCTGCACCTCGGCGCCGATCGTCGGCGCGTTGATGTAGACCACGCCGAACTCGAGCTTCTCGATCGCCTTGAACGTGTTGTTGATGTCGTGCGTGTAGATCGAGGCCGACAGCCCGTACTGGACCGAGTTCGCGACCTCGATCGCCTCATCGACGCTTCCGATCTCCATGAGACCGGTCACGGGACCGAAGATCTCTTCCTGCGCGATCCGCATGTTCGGCGTCATACCGCCGAAGATGGTCGGCGCGATGAAGTTGCCCTTCGCGTACGGGCCGTCGTCCAGCGCATGCCCACCGGTCAGCATCTTGGCCCCCTCCGACTGGCCGATCTCGATGTAGGAGAGTACGCGCTCCTTCTGTTTCTCGTTGATCACCGCCGCAAGGTCGGTCGACGGGTCGGTGCCGGGCCCGACTTTGTACTGCTGAACGCGGTTGACGAGCCGGTCCGAGAACTCGTCGTAGATCGAGCTGTGTATCGCCATGCGGCTCGTCGCCGTGCAGCGCTGGCCGCTGGTCGCGAACGCGCCCCACGCGCCGGCCTCGACGGCCAGGTCGAGGTCCGCGTCGGGCATGACGATCAGGATGTTCTTCGAGCCGAGCTCGAGCGAGCAGCGCTTCATCATCCGGCCGCACTTCTCGTTGATCTGACGTCCGACGTCCAGCGAGCCGGTGAACGAGATGCAGCGCACCCCGGCGTGATCGACGAGCGCGGCGCCGGCTTCCTCGCCGAGGCCGGTCACGAAGTTCAAGACGCCCGGCGGGATCCCGACCTCCTCGAACATCTGCACGAGCTTGAGCGCGAGCAGCGGCGTGTCCTCGGCCGGCTTGAAGACGACGGTGTTGCCGGCGATGAGCGCCGGGAACAGCTTCCACGTCGGGATGGCTATCGGGAAGTTCCACGGAGTGATGAGGCCGGCGACGCCGATCGGATGGCGGACGGTCATCGAGAACTTGTTGGGGAGCTCGGACTTGGTGGTGACGCCGAACATCCGGCGCCCTTCCCCCGCCATGTAGACGGCGAAGTCGATGCCTTCCTGGATGTCGGCGCGGCTCTCGCGGAGCGTCTTGCCCATCTCGCGGGACATCAGGTGCGCGAGCTCCTCCTTCCGCTGTTCGAGGAGGAGCCCGACGCGATAGACGTAGTCGGCGCGCTTCGGCGCAGGGGTCTCGAGCCATCCCGGATAGGCGGCCTTCGCCGCCCCGACGGCTTCGTCGATGTCGACCGCGTCTCCGGCCGCGAAGGTCGCGATGAGGTCGTCGCGGTCGGCGGGGTTGCGATCCTCGAACAGCTCGCCCGAGTGGCCGGTCATCCACTCGCCGCCGGCCAGGATGTCCGGAAACTCTTCTGCCATCTCGCCCTCCGTCAGCTCGTCAGAGGGCTCATCGTAGCCCGGCGCTACGGGAGGGGACGAGCCGCCGGTCTTTGAGCGGGACGATCCGTGACGGAAGGCGGCCCGCCGACGAGCTTCGCCATCCGGACGGCGTCGATGTACTCGTCGGGGAACTTGACGGCGAGCCGCTCGACGCCTTCATCTGCGTAACCCATGCGCTCGTACAAGGCGCGCGCACGCGCGTTGTTGTCGAAGACACGGAGCTGGATCCGCTCCACGCCGACCTCGGCGGCCCACACTTCGAGCGCGTCGAGCATCGCGCGGCCGACCCCGATCCCGCGGAACGCTTTGCCGACGGTGATGCCGAACTCCGCGACGTGGCGTTCGCGCGGGCGCTTGCCGCGCTCGGCACCGAGGCTCGAGCAAACCTTTCGTTCCACCTCGGCCACCAGCCAGACGCCGTCGGGCTCCCAACCCCTCCGGTGCTTGCGCCACTGCCGGGGGGACCAGAACTCTTCGGGCGAGGTCATCAGGGTTCGCGGCCGCTCGTTGGTCGCCTCCCACACCACCGCCAAGCACGCCTTGGCGTCCTTGGGCAGAGCCGGCCGCACGACGCCCGCCCTCCCATCCTTGGTGGTGAATGCGTAGCGCTGCATGGGGAAAGGCTACCCCCGCACGGCTGGCGGACGCGACGGGTTTCTCCGGCGGCTATTCCTCGGGGCCGGTGGCGAGCGCTCGTGCCCGGTCGCAGGCCGCGTTGATGGCGTTCAGGAACGCCGCGCGGACGCCGGCGTTCTCGAGCTCGCGGATCGCCGAGATCGTCGTGCCGCCGGGAGAGGTGACCAACTCGCGCAGCTCCACCGGATGCATCTTCGTCTCGCGCAGCAGCTTCGCCGAGCCAAGCATGGTCTGCACGATCAGCTCCGTCGCGACGTCGCGCGACAGCCCGAGGAGGATGCACGCGTCGATCATCGCCTCGGCGAGCAGCGCGAAGTACGCGGGCCCCGAGCCGCTCGTCGCGGTGACGGCATCGAGATGTTTCTCGGCGAGCCGCACCACGCGGCCGACATGCGAAAGGATCTCCTCGGCGATGGCGAGGTGTTTCTCGTCGGCGTGGGCGCCGGCCGCGATCGCGCTCATGGCTTCGTCGACGAGCACCGGCACGTTCGACATCACGCGAACGACCGGCACCTCGACGGTGAGGCGCCGCTCGATGAACCCGGTGGGGATACCGGCGGCGATCGAGATCAGAAGGTTGTCGATCCGAACGGCCGGGGCGATCTGGGAGACCAGCGCCTCCATGTCCTGGGGCTTCACCGCGATCAGCGCGATGTCGGCCTCGCGAATGGCTGCTTGGTTGTCGAGCGTGACGGCGACGCCGTACCGCTCGGCCAGATCGCGGCCGCGCTCCTCGCGGCGCACGGTTACCACGACGTCTCGCGGGCTGCGCCAGCCGGAGCGGAGCAGGCCGGACATGAGGGCCTCGCCCATCTTGCCGCCGCCCAGGATCGCAAGCTTGCCGTCCATCTCGGTGATGGTACCGCACGGTGCGCTCGCCGATAGGCTGATGGACATGGATCGGATCGCGATGAATCGGAAAGGTTGGAACTATCGCGCCGGGCGATACCAGCGCGCGATCGGCGGCGCCGAGGCCTACGGCGAACTCAGCTGGGGCCCGAACCGGTTCTCTGAGGACGAGCTCGGGGTGCTCGGCGACGTTCGCAGAAAGGACGTGTTGGAGGTCGGTTGCGGAGCGGCCCAGTTCGGCATCGAGCTCGCGAAGCGCGGGGCGAAGATGACCGGGATCGACCTGTCGGCGCAGCAGCTCCGTCACGCACGAGACAACATCCGGCGAGCCGGCGTCGGCTACACGCTCGTGCGGGGGAACGCCGAAGACCTGTCTCGGTTCCGGGGAAGGTCGTTCGACATCGTCGTGAGCGACTTCGCGGTGGGCTTCATCGACATAGAGAAGCTGTTGCCGGAGGTGGCCCGGGTCCTGCGGCCCGGCGGCTTCTGCGCGTTCTCGTGGCAGTCACCGATCATGGATTGCATGACGTTCGAGGGAGAAGCCCCACTGCTGCGGTTCGTGCGTCCCTACTTCGACCGCAAGCCGTTCGTCGACAAGGGCGTGGATCCCACCTACGAGTTCAAGCGGACCTACGGCGATTGGGTACGGGCTTTCGCGCGAGCGGGACTCGTGCTAGAGGACCTCGTGGAACCCCAGACGCCGAAGGGCGGCACACACTGGGATTGGCCGCAGTTCCGCTGGCGGCGCACGAGCGTGATACCGGGGACCTGCATCTGGAAAGCGCGCAAGCCGGGTCGACCCACTACCCGCTCAAGAGCTGGCGCAAGAAGAACTTGATGTTTGCCGGGCGCTCGGCCAGCCGGCGCATGAAGTAGGGGTACCACTCGCTTCCGAAGGGCACGTAGACGCGAACCCGGTAGCCCTGCTCGACGAGTTGCTCCTGTAAGTCGCGCCGCACGCCGAGCAGCATCTGGAACTCGAACGTCTGTGGGTCGCGGCCGAGCCGCTCGACGTGGCGCAACGCGAACCGGACCAGCCGCTCGTCGTGCGTGGCGATCATCGGATAGACGTTCGCCTCGAGCAGGCGCACCAGCAGCCGGGCGTACGCCGCGTCGACGTCTTGTCGTCGTTGGTATGCGATGCGCTTGTGCTCCCGGTACGCGCCCTTGCACAACCGGATCTGCACACCGGACTGGTTGAGACGGTCGACGTCGGCGACCGTTCGATAGAGGTATGTCTGAACCGCCACCCCGATACGTTCCGGATAGCGATGAGCGAGCCGGAGCGCCGTGTCGATGGTCCGGTCGGTGTAGCGATGGTCCTCCATGTCGAGGGTGAGCGTGCTGCCCGCTTCCGCTGCCCTCGCCGCGACCACGGCCGCATTGCCGAGGGCGAACTCCTCGTCGATATCGAGCCCCATCTGGGTCAGCTTCGCCGAGATGTTCGCGCGCAGTCCTGCCGCCTCGATCCGGTCGATCGCCTCTAGGTACACCTTCGTTGCCGCCTGGGCAGTCGCGGCGTCCGTGACGTTCTCCCCCAGATAGTCGATCGAGGCGGTCATGCGCCGCTCGTTCAGGGCCTTCACGACCTTGAGTGCGTCCTCGAGGTCCTCGCCGGCGACGAACCGCAACGCCACGCGCCGGCCGGCTCCCCCGGTGACCAGCCGCTTGACCAAAGGCCGGTTGGCAACCGCGAGGATGACGCTCCGCAGGCCGTTCATTCGACGACCACGCCGGCGGCTCGCATCTCATCCAAGGCTCGCTCGCCGTCGCCGGGCTCGAGGTCGACGGCGCGGACGCCCTCGCGCGGGACGATCGTCGTGTAGCCGCCGGCCACCGCGTCGAGCGCGGTCGCCTTGACGCAGTAGTCGGTGGCGAGGCCGACGACGACAAGAACGCGGACCCGTCGTTCACGGAGGAGCCGGTCGAGCTGCGTCGCCGAGCGATCACCGGTCCTCGGGTCGGCGACCGTGAACCCCGAATAGCCGTCCTCGCCCGCGGTGCCCTTTCGAACGACCGGTCCCTCGACCGTGAGCTCGGGGTGGAACTCGGCGCCCCAGGTGTCGCGGACGCAGTGCACCGGCCAGACGCCGCCGTCTTTCGCGAAGTGCGGCGTGGCGGCCGGGTGCCAATCCTGCGTGTAGACCACGAAAGCCCCGGCGGCGCGGGCCCGCAGGATCGCGTCGTTCACGAGCGGAACGACCTTCTCGCCTTCGGGGACGTAGAGGCCGCCGGTCGGGTCGGCGAAGTCGTTCTGCACATCGGTGACGCACAAGGCCGCCCTGGGGTCGTAGGTCGCCACCGGGAACGCCTCCCTCGCATGAAGAGGAGCCGAGGTCATGCTAGCAGCGAAGAGCCCCCC